>NZ_WWFY01000174.1:0-11971 GCF_009864975.1 Pseudonocardia sp. SID8383 | reverse complement strand
GCCGCACGTCGCGGACCCCGCGGCGCGGGCCGCCGGGGCGCGCCCCCGCCCGTCACCGCGGGCGGAGATCCCGCGCCCGCTGCGGATCGCCTCCGAGGCCTGTGCCCGGATGCTCGTCATCGCCGCCGGATTCGCGCTGCTCGTCTTCCTCGTGATCGAGCTGCGGGTCGTGGTCGTCCCGGTGGCGATCGCGGTACTGCTGTCCGCACTGCTCGCCCCGCTGGTCCGGTGGCTGCACGAGCGGCGGGTGCCCCGCGGCATCGCGACGGCGCTGGTGATGGTCGGTGGTCTGGCCGCGCTCGGGGGGCTGCTGACCGCCGTCGTCAGCACCCTGGTCGACGGCACGTCCCAGGTGGTGGCGGAGGTCACCGACAACGTCGGCTCGCTGCAGGGGCTCGCCGACGCGACGCCGTTCCGGATCGACGTCGGCGTGCTCGGCGACCAGGTGCTGCAGGCGGTGCGCGACAACCAGCAGACGCTGACCTCCGGCGCGGTGACGACCGCCGCGACCGTCGGGGAGATCCTCGCCGGGTTCGCGCTCTGCCTCTTCGCGTTGATCTTCATGCTCCACGACGGCCGCCGCATCTGGGGGTTCGTCCGGCTGCTCGCCCCGCGGGCCCGGCGCTCGCGGGTCGACGTCGCCGCCCGCCGGGCGTTCGCCTCGCTCGTCGGCTACGTACGGGCGACGGTGCTGGTCGCGATCGTCGACGCCATCGGGATCGGCCTGGGCCTGTGGGCGACGGGTGTGCCGTTCGTGCTGCCGCTGGCCGCGCTGGTGTTCCTCGGTGCGTTCGTGCCGATCATCGGGGCGGTGCTGACCGGCGCCGTCGCGGTGCTGGTCGCGCTGGCCACCGAGGGACCGGTGACCGCGCTGATCGTGCTCGGTGTCGTGCTGGCGGTGCAGCAGCTGGAGAGCCACGTGCTCCAGCCGGTGCTGATGGGCCGGGCCGTCCGGCTGCACCCGCTGGCGGTCGCGCTCGGCGTCGCGGTCGGGGTGGTCGTCGCCGGGATCGCCGGCGCGCTGCTCGCCGTCCCGCTGCTGGCCGTACTGACCGCCGCGGTGCGGTCCCTGGTCGCGTCGCGCGAGGTCGCGCCGCGGGCGGTGGACCCGCTGCGCCCGCGCGAGGCGAACCCGCCGCCCGCCCTGCCGGGCTGAGCGCACGCCCTGCCGCGCAGTGCCTGCGGTGGGACGATCGCGCCGTGCGTTATCTCGTGACGGGTGCGACCGGCTACATCGGTGGGCGGCTCGCGCCCCGGCTGCTGGGCCACGGTCCGGAGCCCGACCTCGTCCCGGACCCGTCCACGGGCCCGGTCCACGTGCGCTGCCTGGTCCGCAACCCGGACAAGCTCGCCGACGTGCCGTGGGCCGCCGACGCCGAGATCGTGCAGGGCGACCTGCTGGACCCGGACAGCGTCCGCGCGGCCTGCGAGGACGTCGACGTCGTCTACTTCCTCGTGCACTCGCTGTCGGACTCCGACTTCGCCGCCACCGACCGGCGGGCCGCGCTGATACTCGGGGAGGCGGCGCGCGCGGCCGGCGTGAAGCGGATCGTCTACCTGGGTGGTCTGCACCCGGACACCGGGGCCGGGAAGCTCTCGGCCCACCTGGCGTCGCGGGTGGAGGTGGGCGAGACCCTGCTGCGCTCCGGGGTACCGACGGTCGTGCTGCAGGCCGCGGTGATCCTCGGCTCCGGCTCGGCCAGCTTCGAGATGCTGCGCTACCTGACCCAGCGGCTCCCGCTGATGGTCACCCCGCGCTGGGTGCACAACCGGATCCAGCCGATCGCGGTGCGCGACGTGCTGCGCTACCTGATCCGGGTCGCGGAGATCGACGCGCCGGCCGCCGAGCTGAACCGGACCTTCGACATCGGCGGCCCCGAGGTCCTCACCTACTACGAGATGATGCAGCGCTACGCCCGCGTCGCCGGCCTGTCCCGGCGCCGGGTGCTGCCGGTGCCGGTGCTGTCGCCGTCGTTGTCCGCGCACTGGATCAACGTCGTCACGCCCGTCCCGAAGTCGATCGCGAAGCCGCTGATCGAGTCCCTGGTCCACGAGGTCGTCTGCTCCGAGGACGACATCAAGGCCCGCATCCCCGACCCGCCGGGCGGGCTGATCGGCTACGACCGCGCCGTCGAGCTGGCCCTGTCCCGCATCACCGACGGCGAGGTCGAGACCCGCTGGTCGGGCGCGACGGTGGCGAACGTGCCGTCCGACCCGCTGCCCAGCGACCCGGAGTGGGCCGGTGGCGACGTCTACCTCGACGAGCGCGAGCAGGCCTGCGCCGCCACCCCGGAACGGCTGTGGACGGTCGTCGAGGGCATCGGCGGGGAGCGCGGCTGGTACTCGTTCCCGCTGGCCTGGTCGGTGCGCGGCTGGATGGACCGCGCGGTCGGCGGCGTCGGGCTCTCCCGCGGCCGTCGCGACCCGCACGACCTGCGCACCGGCGACGCGCTGGACTGGTGGCGGGTGGAGCGGATGGTCGAGCCCGGCGGGGCCCGCCCGGCCGGCAGCGACCGCGACCCCGGGGAGGGGCTGCTGCGGCTGCGCGCGGAGATGAAGGTGCCCGGCCGGGCCTGGCTGGAGATGTCGGTGCGCCCGCGTCCGGGCGGGTCGACCTACCACCAGCGGGCGGTGTTCATCCCGCACGGCCTCCCCGGCTACCTGTACTGGTGGTCGGTCGCGCCGTTCCACGGGATCGTCTTCGGCGGGATGGTCCGCAACATCACCCGCACCGCCGAGCGCGACGGCGACGTCCCCGCCCCGGCGAGCCGCCGTCCGGCATGGCTGCGGTCCCGGTCGCACCGCGACCGGGCGGCCTGACCGCCTCCGGGTCGGCGCTCCCCCGACCACGGTGGCCCGGGCGGCGGCGTCAGCCGCGATCGGGGCCCGAGAGGGCGGCGAGCAGCACGGCGGACTCGCGCTCGGACACCGAGCGCGCGAAGTGCAGGAGCACGGCCTCGGTGTCGCCGGGGCCGTCGAGCAGGTCGCGCAGGGCGCGCGCGGTCTCCTCCTCGCGGCTCGCGGCCGGCGTGTAGAGGTAGGCGCGACCGTCCAGCTCCCGCTGCACCCAGCCCTTGCGGTGCAGGTTGTCGAGCACCGTCATGACGGTCGTGTACGCCAGCGGACGGGCCGGGGCCAGGCGGGCGCGGACGTCGCGCACCCGGCACGGTCCCGCGTCGCCCCACAGCACGTCCATCACGGCGGCCTCGAGCTCGCCGAGTCGACCACGCATGTTGCCTCCCGGATCCGAGGGTAACCGCAACCCCCCATGCTCCCCCGGTCGGTGGGCCGTCGGATCAGCAGCCGGACAGTGCGGACACGGGCTCCACCGCACGCGGTCCCGGGCCGAGCACCACCCAGCGACCACCCGAGGCCTCCACCTGGGGCAGCGCGGCGCGGACCTCGTCGAGGAGTTCGGGCAGGAACAGCAGGACACGGTCCGGGTGCAGGCCGGCGAGCTCGTCGGGGGACACGACGGGCACGTCGCTGCCCGGCATGCGGTGTCCCTGCTTGGCCGGCGAGGCGTCCCCGACGGCGGCCAGCAGCGACGCGTCCAGCCCGGCGCGGCACACCAGCGGCACCGCGCGGGACGCCGCGCCGTAGGCGGCGACGGTGCGTCCGGCCGCCCGCTCGGCGACCAGCCAGTCGAGCAGCAGGTGGGTGTCGTCGGCGGCCGCCTGCAGCCGGGCGAACCCGGACGGCTCGGTGACGGCGAGGGCGCGTTCCTCGTCGACGAGGCGGCGGGTCCCGGCGTCGGGCTCGGCGCCGGCCCGGGCGGTGACCAGCACGGTCCCACCGGACAGCGGGTACCACCACGCCCGATGCACGCCCAGGCCGTGCCGGCGCAGTGCGGCGTCCAGGGCGGGCAGCGACCAGTAGCCGTAGTGGCCGTGGCGCAGGTCGAACCACTGGTCGTCACGCAGCACGGTGCCCAGCGACAGCAGCTGGAGCGCGAGCGTGCCGCCGGGGGCGAGCAGCGCGACCCGCCGGGCGAGCGCATCGGCCTGGTCGGGCTCGTGCAGCAGCCCGTAGAAGTCGACGACGAGGTCGGCCCGCCCGGCCGCGGACACCGCGTCCGCGTCGAGCGCGACCATGCCGCGCCCGGTCAGCCGCGGGAGCCACGAGCCGCCGTGCGGACTGCCGAACTCCGCGACCCGGCCGCCCGGGCGGACCAGCCCGGCGCGGGCGAGCCGGCCGACCGAGCGGTCGCTCTGTTCGGTCATCGCCCGCGGTTCGACGCCGTGCAGCTCCTCGGCGACCGCGGCATCGGTCTGCAGCTGGGCGAGACCGCAGCCGGCGCACAGCCACATGCGCAGCGGGGCCGCCGGGTCGGGCAGCGGGGCGTCCCGCGCGGGCATCCGGTCCCACGGCGGCTGCTCGCCCAGGTCGAGCACGACCGTGCCCGCGGCACCGCCACAGGCACGGCACCGGGTACCCGGCGTCGGGTCGTCGGTCATGCGCCACCCCTCGTCGCATCAGTACTAGGCCCGATAGTAGATACGGGGGCTGAAAGCCCGCTGTGAACCCGATCAGAGCAACGTGGACTCGCGCAGCGTCACCGGGACCGGGTCCGCTCGTTGTCGTCTCCGGTACCCCAACCGCAGCCCACCGCGCTCCCGTCGCACGCGGTGACCGGACCCGAGGGAGGTCGAGTGGACGTCGTACGAACCGTGGTGCCCGGCGCGCTGCTGCTCGATCCGACCGTCGCCGACACATCCGGCCCGGACCTCACCGCCTTCACCGTGCGACGACGGCGCCGCCCGGCCCGCGACGCCGTGCTCGGCCTGTTCGGCCATCCCGGCGACGCGGTGCTGCTCGGCGTCCCCCGCGGCAGCGGCTACGCCGTCGTCATCGACGCCCGGCCGGACGCCGACACCTTCGGCCGGCTCGCCGTCGCGCTGCTCGAGGGCCCGCAGCGACTGCTCGTCCCGCCGGGCTGCCTCTACGGCGTCCAGTCCGTCGCGAGCGGGACCGTCGTCGAGCTGCGCAGCGCCACCCGGCTCCCGCGCCGGGAACGCTTCGACGTCGACCCGGACGACCCGGACCTGGCGGTCCGCTGGCTCCGCCCCCGGCCGGCCCGGACACCGGGCACGGCACGCTCCTGGGCCGCGCTGACCGCCCGCCTCGGGGCTCCCGCGGGCCCCCGCCGGGACCGCGTCTCCCTCTGGTGACCCCGGGCGCCGTCCCCGGTGTGAGGACGGGCGCATGTGAGCCGGTCGGCCCGGTCGGCGAGATCACGAATCGGTCACGTAACGTCGTCACCAGGCCGGATCGACGACGCCCCGCGCCGGACGGCGGCACGACCGTGTCCGCCGGGACGTGGACACGAGGGGTTGCCGAGGTGCTGAGCGAGCGCGAGAACCGTCGACTGCACGAGATCGAGGTGCAGCTGCGACTGACCGACCCGCGACTGGTCCGCCGGTTCTCCGCGCTGAACACCGCACTGCGCGCCCCGGCCCGCCACGGTGGACGACTGCTCGCCGGCTTCGCCCGCGACCGGCGCACCGTGCACGGCTCCGGCCCGTTCCCGACGATGCTGCTGGGGACCGCGCTGGTCGTGCTGCTGCTCGGTGCCGTGCTGGTGAGCGTGCCGGTCGTCGTCGCGGGGATCCTCGTGGCCGGCCTCGCCCTGGCCGTCGCGGCCACCACCGGACCGCAGGCGCACCCCGGAACCGCCTGACCCGCCACCCCCGCACCGCGCGGTGCCGCCCCGGACGGTGGCCATCCAGCGACCGGTGTCGCCCCGGACGGACGGCGTGGCCGTGGCGCGCGACCGGCCGCCTCAGCCGTGGGCGAGGTCGGAGAACCGGCTGTAGTGCAGCTGATGGGCGACGGTGATCGTCGTGGTCGGGCCGTTACGGTGCTTGGCCAGGATCAGGTCGGCCTCACCGGCGCGCGGGTCGTCCTGCTCGAACGCGTCGGGGCGGTGCAGCAGCACCACCATGTCCGCGTCCTGCTCGATCGAGCCGGACTCACGCAGGTCGGACAGCATCGGCCGCTTGTCGGTGCGCTGCTCGGGACCACGGTTCAGCTGGCTCATCGCCACCACCGGGACCTCGAGCTCCTTCGCCAGCAGCTTGATCTGCCGGGAGAACTCCGAGACCTCCTGCTGACGGGACTCGACCTTGCGGCCCGAGGTCATCAGCTGCAGGTAGTCCAGGATGATCAGCTTCAGGTCGTAGCGCTGCTTCATCCGGCGCGCCTTGGCCCGGATCTCCATCAACGTCAGGTTCGGCGAGTCGTCGATGTAGAGGGGCGCCTCGGAGATCTCCGACATCCGCCGCGCCATCCGCGTCCAGTCCTCGTCCGACATCCGGCCGGCGCGCATGTCGGCCAGCCGGATCCGGGCCTCCGCGGACAGCAGACGCATGACGATCTCGGACTTGCTCATCTCCAGCGAGAAAAACGCGCTGGTCATGCCGTTCTTGATGGAGCAGGAGCGGGCGAAGTCCAGCCCCAGGGTCGACTTGCCCAGACCCGGCCGGGCCGCGACGACGACCATCTGGCCCGGGTGCAGACCGTTGGTGACCTGGTCGAGGTCGGCGAAGCCGGTCGGCACACCCGTGGACTGGCCGCCCCGGGAGGCGATCGCGTCGATCTCGTCCATCGTGGGCTGGAGGAGCTCCTCCAGCACCGTGTAGTCCTCGGTGGTGGTGCGCTCGGTGACCTCGTAGACCGCGGCCTGGGCGCGGTCCACCGCGTCGTCGACGTCGCCGCCGTCGGCGCCGTGGTAGCCCAGCTGCACGATCCGGGTGCCGGCCTCGACCAGCCGTCGCAGGACCGCCTTCTCGCCCACGATCTCGGCGTAGTACGCCGCGTTCGCCGCCGTCGGCACGGTCGCGATCAGGGTGTGCAGGTAGGGCGCGCCGCCGAGGCGGACGAGCTCACCGCGCCGCTGCAGCTCCGCCGAGACGGTGACCGCGTCGGCGGGTTCGCCGCGGCTGTAGAGGTCCAGGATCGTCTCGTAGACGGTCTGGTGGGCGGGCCGGTAGAAGTCCTCCGGCTGCAGCACCTCCACGACGTCGGCGATCGCGTCCTTGCTCAGCAGCATCCCGCCGAGCACGGACTGCTCGGCCGTGAGGTCCTGCGGGGGCTGACGGTCGAACGTCGCACCCTCGCCCGGTCCGGAGGCCTTCTCGCCGTCACGGACCGCACGGGGCTTGTTGCCGGGACGATCGTCCGTCAGAGCCATACGCAGCGTCACCCCCGGTGGACACAGTACCGAACGCACGTTCGACGCGCGAGTGGTGCGTCCTGCCCACCCGCGACCGTCGTCGGTGATCTACCGGCCGGCCCGGTGCCCGACGGGCCGCGACGGACGCGGCCCGCGGGACACGGCGCTCGCGTCCCGGTACGACGACAGTAGGTCGGCCGGACGGCGCCTGGCGAACCGCCCTGGTGATCGATCTGGGGATGAACTGTGCACGGATGCCGCCCGTCCCGGGACCGTGCTGGGGACAACTTGGGGACAGCGCACAGGATCGGGCAGTCTTTCCTGGTCACAGGCATGTTCACAGCTGTGGACAACTTTGCTCTGGCGTGTCGTCGCACGCCCCCGTGCGGGCGTGTCGGAGCGCCCGGCGGGCCGTTCGCCGCCCGGCGCGTCCACAAGCCCGCCCGACGAGTGGAGCGTCACCGGACGGCGTGTCGGCTGCGTGACAAGACATCCCGTCCGGGGTCGTCCGATCGGTGTCGATCGTCCATCCGGGACTGCGGACCGTGTGTGCGGCGCCCGTTCGGGACGGTCCCGGACAGACGACAGGGCGGTGCCCGGAGCACGTGGCTCCGGACACCGCCCTGTTCACTGTCGGTGGTCGTGCGACCACCGGACCGCTCAGCTCGCGACGACCGCGATCGGCAGCTCGGTGGTGACCTCCGGGTGCAGGCGGACCTGCACCTGGTGCTTGCCCAGGGTCTTGAGGTGACCCGGGACGTCGATGCTGCGCTTGTCCAGCAGCGGGCCGCCTGCCGCCTTGACGGCGTCGACGACCTGGGCCGGCGTGATCGATCCGAACAAGCGGCCGGTGTCGCCGGCCTTGGCCGACACGGTCACGTTGATGTTGCGCAGCTGCGAGTCGACCTGCTGGGCGTGGCCCAGGTCGCGGATCTCGCGGGTCTTCTGGGCCCGGCGGATCTGCTCGACCTGCTTCTCGGCGCCACGGGTGGCGACGACCGCGAGCTTGCGCGGCAGCAGGTAGTTGCGACCGTAGCCGTCCTTGACCTCGACGATGTCACCCGGGGCACCCAGGTTCGGGACGTCGGCGTTGAGGATGAGCTTCATGTGTCTCCCCTTCCTCAGCGAGCGGTCGAGGTGTACGGCAGCAGGGCGACCTCACGGGAGTTCTTCACCGCGACGGCGACGTCCCGCTGGTGCTGCCGGCAGTTGCCGGAGACCCGACGGGCACGGATCTTGCCGCGGTCGGAGATGAACTTCCGCAGCAGACCGGTGTCCTTGTAGTCGATCAGCTGGGCCTTGTCCTTGCAGAAAGCGCAGACCTTCTTCTTCGGCTTGCGCACGATGGCCTTGGCCATGGTGGTGCTCCTGGAGATCGTCCTCCGCCCGTCACGGACGGAGAGGTACGTGGATCAGAAGGGGGGCTCGTCGTCGGACGCGGCGCCACTGCCCGCGGGCGGGGCCGAACCCCAGGGGTCGTCATAGCCGCCGCCGGAGTTGCCTCCACCGCCGGAACCGCCGCCCTGTCGGGCGCCACCGCCGCCGCCACCGTCGTAGCCACCGCCGCCGCCACCGAAGCCACCGGAACCTCCGCCCCGGCTGACCTTGTTGACCTTGGCGGTCGCGTAGCGCAGGGACGGGCCGACCTCGTCGACCTCCATCTCCACGACGGTGCGCTTCTCGCCTTCCTTGGTCTCGAACGACCGCTGGCGCAGGCGACCCTGGACCACGACGCGCGCGCCGCGGGTCAGGGACTCGGCGACGTTCTCCGCCGCCTGGCGCCAGATGTTGCAGCGCAGGAAGAGTGCCTCGCCGTCCTTCCACTCGCCGGACTGGCGGTCAAAGGTACGCGGGGTGGACGCCACGGTGAAGTTGGCGACCGCGGCGCCGGACGGGGTGAACCGCAGCTCGGGATCCGCCGTCAGGTTGCCCACGACGGTGATGACGGTCTCGCCGGCCATGACGGCTCCAATCAGCCGGCGGCGGGCGCCGGCGTGCGGGTGACGTCCTTGCGCAGGACCTTGGTGCGCAGCACGGACTCGTTCAGACCCAGCTGGCGGTCCAGCTCGGTGACGGTGGCCGGCTCGGCGGTGATGTCGAGGACCGCGTAGATGGCCTCGCCCTGCTTCTTGATCTCGTAGGCCAGGCGGCGCTTGCCCCAGACCTCGATCTTCTCGATCGATCCGCCGTCGTTCTTCACGACGGTGAGGAACTGCTCCAGGGACGGCTGCACAGTGCGCTCGTCCAGGCCGCCGTCGAGGATGACCATGACCTCGTAATGACGCATGAGAACCACTCACCTCCTATGGACTCGAAACGGTCACGGCCCGGACGGCCGTGACAGGAGGTTCTCAGTGCACCCCGACAGTTTCCGGCGGATGCGCGGGAGCCGTGGGGATGCCGGTACAGGCTAGCAACGGCCGTTCCGGCCACGACCTGCGGGTACGCGGCTCCCCGGATCGCCGGGACGGGTTCGGGTCGTGCCCGCGGAGACGCTGGTCGTCGTACGGGTGCCCGGTCCGCGGGCGCCGACGACCACGGGGAGAGCTCGTGTCCGGCACCACCCACGTCCGCAGCCACGCCCGGATCCTGTCCGGACTCAGGAACACACCGGCGGCGGGCTGCTCGTCGGCGGCGCGGCGCGGTGCAGACCTGCACCCTCACCGTCGGCGGCGAGCAGCTGCCGGCCCGGGTGACCGTGACCTCGGTGGAGGGCGGCCCGGTGAAATTCTCGATCACCGACGCCTGCCCGGCGGCCCACGGCTGTCGGGGGTCCTCGCTACCGTGCCCGTATGCAGATCGGAGCACACGTCCGCGACGCCGAGGACCCCCTGGCCGCGGCCGCCGAGGTCGGCGCCGAGGTGATCCAGCTGTTCCTGTCCGACCCGCAGGGCTGGAAGAAGCCGCCGCCGCACCCACGGGCGGCGGAGCTGGCCGCGTCGGACGTCGCGGTGGTGGTGCACGCGCCTTACACCGCGAACGTCGCGTCCACGAACAACCGGATCCGCATCCCGAGCCGCAAGATCGTGCAGCAGCACCTGGCCGGGGCCGCCGAGGTCGGCGCGTTCGGCCTGGTCGTGCACGGCGGCCACGTCACGAAGGACGACGACCCGGCCGTCGGGATCGACAACTGGCGCAAGTTCGTCGAGCGCCAGGCCGGGGAGCACGGCTTCGACGTGCCCGTCCTGATCGAGAACACCGCGGGCGGGGACAACGCCATGGCCCGCCGGTTCGACGCGCTGGGCCGGCTGTGGGACGCGGTGGGCGAGTTCGGCGTCGGGTTCTGCCTGGACACCTGTCACGCCTTCGCCGGTGGCGAGGAGCTGGCCGGGATCGTCGAGCGGGTCCGGGGGATCACCGGGCGGATCGACCTGATCCACCTGAACAACTCGCGCGACGCGTTCGACTCCGCCCGCGACCGGCACGCCAACATCGACGACGGGACGATCCCGCCGGACGAGCTGGCCGCCGTCGTCGCGGCGGCGGGGGCACCGGTCGTGGTGGAGACCCCGGCCGAGGGACAGGCCCGCGACATCGCGTTCCTGCGGGAGCACACCTGAGGCCTCAGGCGGTACCGGCGAGCCAGCCGGACGGCGTGAGCCCCGCCCCGATCTGCAGCCGCGGGGCGTACTGGTCGACGTAGACCCGGGCGGTGAGCTCGCGCCTGCTGCGGACGCGGTGGCCAGCGGGACGATCTCCGGCGGGCGGGCCTCCTCGATCGTCACGACGACCTTTCCCGAGGCCCCGGCCGGCCCGGCCAGCGGCGACGCGTGCGCCACCACCCGGTGCCCGGAGCGCGTCCGCAGCCGGGTCCGCGGCAGCTGCACCAGGTGCCCGTACCGGGACGACGACACCCGGCGCCGGCCGGCCACGCTGAAGCGCCGCGTCGACCCGGAGGGCGTGTTCGGCGGGCCCGTCCGCGCCCGAGACCCGGTTCCGGGAGTCCTCAGCGCCAGGCGAAGACCGGCTGCTCCAGGTGCGCGACCCGGGTCGCGCGCCCGTGCAGGACGACCTCGCGGAACTGGTGGAGCACCGCCCCGGTGGGGGCGTGGACGTAGCGGTCGAACAGCGGCACCTGGATCACCGGGGCGTCGGACTCGGGGATCGTGAGGAACCGGGGCTCGTGGTCGATCTCGGCCAGCGGCGGGCGGTGCAGCTCGGCGACCTCGTCCGGGTTGGGCGTCGGCTCGCCCGCGCCGCCGCCCCACAGCACGACCGGGGTGATGACGTAGCCGGAACGGGTCGGGTAGTCGTCGAGCAGACCGAGCACGCGGTCCGGGCCGAGCTCGAGCCCGATCTCCTCGGACACCTCGCGGCGCCCCGCCTGCTCGGCGGTCTCACCCGGGTCGAGCCGTCCGCCCGGAAGGGCCCACTGGCCGGAGTGCGCCCGCAGCGACCGGGCGCGCCGGGTCAGGACGAACGCGACCTCGTCGGCGAGACGGCCGTCGCCGGTGGCACCGGGGACCGGCAGCAGCGTCAGGGTGACGGCGGCGGCCCGCTTCCCCGCCCGGTCCGCCTCCGACGCGGCCCGGCGCTCGGCCGGGGGGAGCGTCGCCAGCGCCGCCTCGACACGCTCCCGCAGCTGGCGCTGCACCGGTTCCGGGACCACCACGTCGTCGGCCATGCCCCGATCGTCGCACCCGCCCGGGTGCCGCACAGGTTCCGTCGCCGCCGCACTCGTCACACCCGCTGCGGCGCCACCACACCCTGTGCGGCGACCGGCGGGACACATGCGGCGGCGCGAGGGGCAGCCGCAGTTCAGTCCGCGGGGTCGCGCCGGGGGCGGGCCGCCCGGGA
>NZ_WWFY01000173.1:0-15846 GCF_009864975.1 Pseudonocardia sp. SID8383 | reverse complement strand
CCCCGGGCGGCGCGGCCGCGACCAGGGCGGCCATCGTCGTCGCGAGCGGGGCCAGCAGCAGGCAGGCGACGCCGTTGGCCTGGCAGGCGACCCAGCGTCGCGCCGGGTCCGGGTGGGACTCGGGCGAGGCGGGCAGCGCCGCGGTGATCGCGGCCAGGTTGATCGCGTGCGCACCGGCCGGGGCCCCGAGGACCGTCCCGGCGCCGGTGAGCACCATCGCGTGGCGCCAGGGGACGGGGTAGCCCGCCGCGGCGAGCACCGCGACGCCGGGCACGTTCTGCGAGGCCATCGTGACCACCCAGAGCGGCAGCGCGACCCCCACCAGGGCCGCGACCGAGAAGGCCGGGACGGTGAGGGTGATCTCCGGCGGGCGCAGCCACGACCGACCGTCGGCGAGGACGACGACGATCACCAGGGCCAGCCCGAACGCGGCCGGGGACGCCCAGCGCGGCGCGAACCGCGACAGGACGACCCACAGGACCACGATCGGCGCCACCAGCAGCGGCCGCTCGACCAGCGCACGGACCGGCGCCAGGCACAGCGGCAGGAGCACACCGGCCAGCATCGCCTGCGCGATCGGCGCCGGGATCGCGCCGACGAGCCGCCCGAGCGGGCGCACGAGCCCGGTCGCGACGATGAGGAGACCGCCGACGACGAACGCGCCGACCACGGCGGGCCACCCACCCGCGACGGCTCCGGTGGAGGCCAGCAACGCCGCGCCGGGGGTGGACCAGGCGACCGTCAGCGGGCGGCGGAACCGGCGGGACAGCCAGATCGTCGCCACCCCCATCAGCGCGGTGAGCACCACCAGCCCGGACGCGGCCTGCGCCGGGTCGGCACCGGCCGCCGTCAGCCCGGCGAGGACGACGGCGAACGAGCTGGTCACCCCGATCACCGCGGAGACGACACCGACCGACACCGGTTGCGCCCAGGAACGATCCACGGCCTCACCCTAACCGCGTCGTTCTGTAAACAGAACCCACCCCGGGCGGTAAGCAGGATGTTCTGCAGCCGATACACGGGGTGCCGCCGACCCGACCAAAGATGACCGAACCGTGTCGTCCGGAAAACAGGCGGTGACGTCCGGTCCGGCGATCTTGGAACGGGCACCGGCGGCGCCCCATCCTGCGTGGGCCGCCGCACCCGCCGGGCGCGGCTCTACCGGAAGGCCCGTCTCATGAAGCTGCCCGTCGCTCTGGCCCTGGTGATCGGCGTCGCCGGGGCGGTGATCGCATACCTCTACCTCGGTCCGCTCTCCGGGCTCGGCCTGTTCGTACCGGCGACGTTCCTGGGTGCCGCGACGTTCTTCGCGGCGGGTGGTGACCGGCCCGCGCTGGTCACCACCCTCGCCACGAACATCTGGGGGATCGTCACCGGCACCGTCATGCTGGTCCTGGCCGGGCTCACCACGAACCCCGCCCTGCTGGGGCTGATCATCGGCGGGATGACCGCGGTGTTCATCCTCGGTGCGCTCGTGCCGCAGCTCGGGTTCGTGCCCGGCTCGGTCGTCGGGTTCGCCACCACGGCGGCGTTCGGCCTGCTCAGCGGGGCGTCGGGCACCGACTTCTCGCTGCCCACCGGCCCGTTCACGGTGATGCTGCTGTCGTTCGTGGTCGGCTCGGTCGTGCTGGGCTACGGCTGCAGCCTGGTCGTCGGCCGCCTGACCGCCCGCACCGCGGCACCCGCCGCGGCCTGACCGGCGGCGGCGCCCGGTGCGACTGGTGACCACCGGCGAGGCCGCGACCAGACTGGCCCTGAGCCCGCGGGCACTGCACCGCTGGGCCAGGGCCGGCCTGGTGACACCGGCCTTCCGGGAGCCGGACGGCCGTGACCTCTGGGACCTCGACGATCTCCGGGACCAGGTCACGGCGCTCCCGGCACGCTTCTCCGCGGCGACCGCGGTGCGCGACCCCGGGACACCCGGTCCCCCACGTCGCCCGGGCACCCCGTCCGGGTAGCGCGGCCGAGTGGCCCGGCCGGGTGGCGCGGCCGAGTCGTTCGGCCCCGGTGGCGCGGGCGCTGAGCCCTGCGGCCGACCCGGCCCCGGCTACAGTCGCCCGGTGGACGACGGGGCGCTGCGGACGGCCGTCGGCGCACGGCTGCGGACGGCCCGGACCGCACGCGGTCTGTCCCTCGGAGCGCTCGCGGAGCGGGCGGGGATCGGCAAGGGCTCACTGTCGGAGATCGAGAACGGCAGTCGCAACCCCACCCTCTCCACCCTCTATGCGCTCGCGGACACCCTGGGCGTACCGCTGTCGCGGCTGCTCGCCGACCACCCCGGGGCCGAGGTCGCCGGCCCCGGTATCACCGCGCGCCTGCTGGAGACGGCCACCGACCACCACGGCACCGTCGAGGTGTACGCCCTGGCCCTCGTCCCGGAGGCGGTGCACGTGTCCCCCGGGCACGGTCCGGGGGTGGTGGAGCACCTGCTCGTCACCCGCGGTGCCGTCCGGGCCGGACGCAGCGGGCGCGAGGCCGACCTCGGCACCGGCGAGACCACCCGCTGGCCCGCCGACGGCGAGCACACCTACACCGCCCTCGCCGGGGCACCGGCCGCGGCTGTGCTCGTCATCCGCACCCCACCGCGTCCATGATCACCAGCACCTGGGCGCGGTCCGCGCGGCCCCGTACCGCGCTCATGCACTGATCGTCAGGCCGCCGCGTCCCACCAGGCGAGCACCCGGGTGGCGTACAGGGTCAGCCACGGCGACGGCTCCCCCGGCGGCACGTCCACCTCGAACCACATCTCACCCGGGTCGCGGACGCCCTGGACCCAGCGCCCGTCCGGCCGTCGCGACGCGCGCAGCGCCGCGACGGCGTCGGCGAGCCGCGGGTCGGGCGGGACCCCGTCGAGCGCGGCGGCGAGGCGGAAGTACTCCGTGCCGCGCAACACGTCATGCCGCCAGCGCAACGGGTAGGCGAGCTCGGCCGGGTCCCGTTCGAACTCCACCGGCTCGCCGGTCGAGAGCCGGAACAGCAGACCGCGGGTCAGCAGGTACTCCTCACCCGACCGGCGGGCGGCCCGCGTCGCAGCGGTCCCGCCGGTGGCCCGCTCGTGGGCGAGCAGCCCGTACAGCGCGTTCAGCGTGGAGTGGAACGACGACCGCTGCGCGCCGTCCACCCAGAAGCAGTTCCAGCCGCCGTCGGCGAGCCGGTGCTCGGCGAACCACGCGGCGAGGGCGTCCATGTCGCGGCCGAGCCACAGTCCGTTGGCAACGGTGAACGCGTTGATGCAGACGTCGACCTCACCGTCCCAGTAGGGCAGGTCGTCGTACTCCCAGCGGCACGACTCGAGCTTCTCCGCCGTGCCCGCCAGCGCCGCCGGGTCCAGGCCCCACTCGCGCAGCGCGTTCAGCGACCAGGTGGTCGCCGTCCACGGCTGCCCCTCCACCGTGGACGGTGCGGCCGGGAAGTACGCCCCGTTCGCCCAGGTGCCGTCGGAGTCCTGGCGGGCGAGCAGCCGCGCGCCCATCCCCTCGGCCGCGACGCGGGCGCGGGTGGCCTCCCACACCTCGGGAGGCGCACCCGCCAGGTCGCGCTCGACCTGCCAGCGCAACGCCGGGTCGGTGTCGAGCAGCCGGTCGAGCAGTGCGCGGTCCACGACGGCCCCGTCCATGGGGCGTCAGGGTGTCACTTGAGCAGCGAACGCGCCATCACCATGCGCTGGATCTGGTTGGTGCCCTCGTAGATCTGCGTGATCTTCGCGTCGCGCATCATGCGCTCGGCCGGGAAGTCGCGGGTGTAGCCCGCGCCGCCGAGCAGCTGGACGGCGTCGGTGGTCACCTGCATCGCGGTGTCGGAGGCGAAGCACTTGGCGGCCGACGAGATGAAGCCCAGGTCGGGCTCGTTGCGCTCGGCCCGCGAGGCGGCGACGTAGCAGAGCTGCCGCGCGGCCTCGACCTTCATCGCCATGTCGGCGAGCATGAACTGCAGGCCCTGGAACTCGGCCAGGTGCTTGCCGAACTGCTTGCGTTCCTTCATGTACTGCGTCGCGACGTCGAGCGCGCCCTGCGCGATGCCGACGGCCTGCGCACCGATGGTCGGGCGGGTGTGGTCCAGCGTGCGCAGCGCGGTCTTGAAGCCGGTGCCCTCGGCACCGATGATCCGGTCGGCCGGGATGCGGCAGTCCTCGAAGTGGATCTCGCGGGTCGGCGAGCCGTGGATGCCGAGCTTGCGCTCCTTGGTGCCGACGACGAAGCCCGGGTCGTCGGAGTGGACCACGAACGCCGAGATCCCGTTGGCCTTCTTCTCCGGGTCGGTGACGGCCATGACCGTGTACCAGGTCGACTCGCCGGCGTTGGTGATCCAGCACTTGGTGCCGTTGAGGACCCACTCGTCGCCGTCGCGGCGGGCGCGGGTCTTCATCGACGCGGCGTCGGAGCCCGCCTCCCGCTCGGAGAGGGCGTAGCTGACCATCGCCTCGCCCGCGGCGACCGAGGGCAGGACCTGCTTCTTCAGCTCGTCCGAGGCGGACAGCAGGATCGGGGTGAGCCCGAGGCCGTTCACCCCGGGGATCAGCGACGACGACGCGCAGACCCGCGCGACCTCCTCGATCACGATGCAGCCCGCGAGCTCGTCGGCGCCCTGGCCGCCGTACTCCTCGGGGATGATCACGGCCTGGAAACCGGCCTTGACCAGCGCGTCGCGCGCCTCGACGGGGTACCGGCCCTGTTCGTCGACGTCGGCGGCGTGCGGGGCGATCTCCTTCTCCGCCAGGTCCCGGACCGCCTCGCGGAGGGCCGTGTGCTCGTCGCTGAGCCGGTAGCTGTCGAACTCGCTGTTCATGCCGACCATGCTAACGGCACTCCGTGCCACATGTCACGGGACCTTGCTACCCTCCGTGCCATGACGACCAGCACGCGGCGCGGGCGTTCCCCCGAGGGGCGGGCCGAGGTGCGGCGGGAGCTGGTGGGGGCGGCCGCGCGGCTGTTCACCGAACGCGGCTACGACGACACGACCGTCGACGACATCGCCGCCGCCGCGGGCGTCGGGCGCCGCACCTTCTTCCGCTACTTCCGCGGCAAGGAGGACGCGCTGTCCCCCGACCACGAGCGCGGTCTGGCCCGGATCGGCGAGGTGTTCGCCGGCGCGCACCCCGACGAGCCGCTGCCGTCACTGGCACTGCGTGCCGCGGAGACGGTGTTCGAGCTCTACACCGAGGACCCGGAGGTCGCCCGGCTGCGCTTCGCGCTCGTCGGCTCGGTTCCGGCGCTGCGCGACCGCGAGGCCGCGTCGGTGCACCACTACCGACGACTGTTCACCCGCGAGCTCACCGCCCGGCTGGGCGACCTTCCGGACGGCGAGCTGCGGGCCGCGGTGACGGCGGCGGCGCTGGTCGCCGCGCACAACCAGGCGCTGCGCCGGTGGCTGGTCGAGGGCGCGCGCGACGCCGACCTGCCCGGCGCCGTCGACCACTTCCGCCGGGTCGCGCCGATGCTGCCGCTGGAGGACGCGGGCGAGCCTGCCACGGCACCCGACCTGGAGGACGTGACCCGGCGTCTGGAGCGCGCGGCACGGACCCTGGAACGGGAATCGACCCGACGCACGGGGTGAGCCCGGCCCCGGGGCGTCCGGCCCCGGACATGCGTGATCCCCGGGCCGCACCAGGGTGCGTCACCGAACCGGACAAAGTTCGGACCCGGGGATCACGGGTGACCGTCGGGAACTCGCCGGCACCACACCGGCTTCCACGACCGCCTCTCCGACGGGTTCTCCCCGCCGGAGCAGAACGTGGTGCTAGCTGACGGCCACCTCACGTGTCCTGCTGTAGCTCATCTGCTGGACCACCTCCTCTCCCGTGTACCGACACCGTACGCACGGGATCGAGCGGTGCGCCACCGGAAAATCGCGGCCCGGTCCTCAGCCCTCGCGGGCTGCCACGCGCAGCGCCGCGTCCTTGTCCAGGACGCTGCGCTCGAGGTCGGCCTGGAACTCCACCATGGCCTGCCGGAGCCGCTCGTCGCCGGCGCCGAGGATGCGCACCGCGAGCAGTCCGGCGTTGCGGGCGTTGCCGACCGCGACGGTCGCCACCGGCACGCCGGCGGGCATCTGCACGATCGACAGCAGCGAGTCCAGGCCGTCGAGGTACTTCAGCGGCACGGGCACGCCGATGACCGGCAGCGGCGTCGCGGCGGCGACCATCCCGGGCAGGTGCGCGGCACCACCGGCCCCGGCGACGATCGCCTGCAGGCCGCGGTCGGCGGCCGACGCGGCGTAGTCGAGCATCCGCTGCGGGGTGCGGTGGGCGGAGTAGACGCCCACCTCCCACGGCACGCCGAACTCGTCGAGCGCGGCGCCCGCGGCGCCCATCACCGGCCAGTCGGAGTCGCTGCCCATGATCACGCCCACGCGCGGGGAGCCGGTCTGCGTCATCGAGGTCCTTCCGGGGAGTGCGGGGAGCGGGGATCGCCGGTGTGGGCGGACCAGCCGTCCGCCCAGGTCGCGGTGGCCAGCCAGCCCGCGGCGAGCTCCGCGCGGGTGCGCACGTCGGCCTCGTCGCGGCCGAGGACCGTGACGTGGCCGATCTTGCGGGCCGGGCGGCCGTCCTTGGCGTAGAGGTGCACCTTCGCCTCGGGGAAGCGCGCGAAGCAGTGGTGCAGCCGCTCGTCCATGCCCATCGCGGGCTCCTGCGCCGCACCGAGCACGTTCGCCATCACCGCGACCGGGGCGACCGGGGCGGTGGAGCCGAGCGGGTAGTCCAGCACCGCGCGCAGGTGCTGCTCGAACTGCGAGGTGACCGAGCCCTCGATCGTCCAGTGCCCGGAGTTGTGCGGGCGCATCGCCAGCTCGTTCACGACGACCTCGCCGGGCGCGGTCTCGAACAGCTCGACCGTCATCAGCCCGACGACGCCGAGCTCGGCCGCGATCCGCAGCGCCAGTTCCTGGATCCGGGCGGCGTGGTCCGGGTCGAGCCCGGGGGCGGGCGAGGTGACCCGGGCGCACTGGCCGTCGACCTGCAGGGTCTCGACGACCGGCCACGCGGCGGCCTGGCCGAAGGGCGAGCGGGCGACGCTCGCGGCCAGCTCGCGGGTCATCGGGACCGCGGACTCGACGAGCAGCGGGGTGCCGGCGTCGAGCAGGTCGGCGACCAGCCGGTCGGTGTCGTCGCCGCCGGCGCGCAGGAACCAGACGCCGCGGCCGTCGTAGCCGCCGCGGGTGGCCTTGAGCACGACGGGCCAGCCGTGCCCGGCCCCGAACGCGGCGACGTCGCCGGGCGCGGACACCTCGGCGAACGCGGGCACCGGCAGGCCCATCTCCGACAGCCGTCGTCGCATCACCAGCTTGTCCTGCGCGTGCACGAGCGCCGACGGCGGCGGCCGCAGCGGCAGCCCGGCCTCGGCGAGCGGGACCAGCACCTCCTGCGGGACACCCTCGTGGTCGAACGTGACCGCCGAGCAGCCCGTCGCGAGCTCCCGCAGCGCGGCGGCGTCGTCGGGGTCGCCGATGACGACGTCCGGCGTCACCCGGGCCGCCGGATCGTCCGGCGACGCGGCCAGCACCCGCAGGGTCTGCCCCAGCGCGACGGCGGCCTGGGCGGTCATCCGGGCCAGCTGGCCACCGCCGACCATGCCGACGACGGGCAAGGCGGCCTTCTGCACGTCAACCCTCTCCACGAGACCGGGAGCCTAATCTGGCACGATCGATCCCGTGACGGTGGTGGAGGCGACGCTCGCCAGGATCCCCCAGCCGTACCGCGACAAGGCGATCAAACACCGCGAGCTGATCAAGTTCCTGATGGTCGGTGGCAGCACCTGGGTCATCGACACGGTGGTGTTCCTGGTGCTGAAGGCCACGGTGCTGGCCGACAAGCCGGTGACCGCCAAGGTGATCGCGGTGCTGGTGGCGACGATGGTGTCCTACGTGCTGAACCGCGAGTGGTCCTTCCGGACCCGCGGCGGGCGCGAGCGGCACCACGAGGCCCTCCTGTTCTTCGTGATCAGCGGGGTCGGGGTCGGGGTGTACTCGGCGCCGCTGTGGGTCTCTCGCTACGTCTTCGAGCTGCAGGTGCCGTTCGTCTCGCTGGTCGCCCAGGAGTCCGCGGACTTCGTGGCCGGGCAGATCGTCGGCACCCTGGTCGGGATGGCCTTCCGCTGGTGGGCGTTCCGCCGGTTCGTGTGGCCGGACCAGTTCGTGCGACGCCAGCCCCCGCCGGCCACCGAGGACTGAGCGACCGGGCCACCGGCTACCGCGGGCCGGTGCGGTCGGGCACCGGGGCCGCCGCGGCGACGTCGTCGGTGCGGGCCGCGGGCAGGTACAGCCGGAACACCGGCGGCCGGGCCCGGGACAGCTCCAGCCTGCCGCCGTCGGCCTCGACCAGTGTCCGGGCCAGCGCCAGACCCAGCCCGGTCGAGGACTGCGCCGAGATACCCCGGTCGAACACGTGCGGCACCAGGTCCTCCGGCACGCCGGGCCCGGTGTCGGACACCTCCACCAGCAGCGCGTTCTCCCCGGTGCGCGCGGAGATCGTGACCGGGCCGTCGCCGTGCTGCAGCGCGTTGTCGACGAGCACCCCGATCGCCTCGCGCAGCCGTGCCGCGGTCACCCGGGCGAGCAGCCCCTCGGGCACCCGCACCTTGAGCGACCGGCCGGCCGCGGTGAGCGGGCCGCGCCACTCCCGCTCGGCGTCGGCGACGGCCTCGGCCAGGTCGACCGGTTCCGCCCCGACCGCCCGCGCGGCGCGCGCGGACTCCAGCAGGTCGTCGAGGACGGCGGTGAGCCGCTCGGTCTGCTCCAGCGCCGCGTTGGCCTCGCGGCGGGCGTCCGGGTCGGGGTGGCAGGCCAGCTCGTCCAGACGCAGCTGCAGCGCGGTGATCCGGCTGCGCAGCTGGTGGGACACGTCCCCGACCAGCGACCGCTCGCGGTGCAGCAGCTGGGACAGCGCCGTCGCCGAGGAGTCCAGGACCTCCGAGACGCGGTCGAGCTCGGCGATGTCGTAGCGGGCCGGGGACCGGCGGAAGTCGCCCGCACCGAGGCGGGCGGCGCGGGCCGCGAGGTCGCGCAGCGGGTCGGACAGCCGGCGCGCGGTGTACACCGCGACCCCGGTGCCGACGGTGACGGAGAACCCCACCAGCAGCACGACGACGGCCACCACCTGGGTCTGCTGGGAACGCATCACCGAGGTCGGCTGGGACAGCTCCATGATCCCGCCGGGCCCGAACGGCAGCGACTCGGTCACCGGGTCGTCGACCCGGTCCACGCCGTAGACGATCGGGGCGGAGTCCGGCGGCACGACGACCAGCCGGGAGTTCGGCGGGATCGCCGCCTCCACCAGCCGTTGCGACTGCTGCCCGGTGCCGTACTCCTCGACGGTCTCGGTGACCTGCTCGAGGCGCTGGGTCAGCTCGGCACGGGTGAAGTCCTCGACGAGCTGCCAGGTCGCGAGCGCGAGCGGGCCGCCCAGGAACAGCGCGGTCAGCGCCACCGTCAGCAGGGTGGAGATCAGGATCCGGCGGCGCACGGCGACCTCAGTCCGAGTTGTACCGGAAGCCGACGCCGCGGACGGTGGCGATCCGCTTCTCGCCGCCGATCTTGCGGCGCAGCCACGACATGTGCATGTCCAGGGTCTTCGACGACTTCATGTCCGCGTCGCCCCAGACCGCGTGCAGGATCTCCTCGCGCGTCACGACCTGGCCGGCGTGGATCATCAGCACCCGCAGCAGCTCGAACTCCTTGTTGGCCAGGGAGATCTCGTCGCCGTCGAGCAGGACGCGGCGGCCGGACAGCTCCATCCGCAGGCCGTCCACCTCGACGACGTCCTGGGTGCGGCGGCGCAGCAGCGCCCGCACCCGGGCCAGCAGCTCGGCCAGCCGGAACGGCTTGGACACGTAGTCGTCGGCGCCGGCGTCGAGCCCCACGACGAAGTCGACCTCGTCGGTGCGGGCGGTGAGCATGAGGACGGGCAGGTCCGGCAGGGTCGCGCGGACCCGCCGGCAGACCTCCAGGCCGTCCATGCCGGGCAGCCCCAGGTCGAGCACGAGCAGGTCGACCTGCGCACGGGTGACCCGGTCGACGGCGCCGACCCCGTCGGCGACGACGTCGACGTCGTACCCCTCGCGCTGCAGGGCCCGCGACAGCGGCTCGGCGATGGCCGCGTCGTCCTCGGCCAGAACCACGGTGGTCATTTCACCGAGCATAGGGCTCCGGGCCCCGGGCACGGTGGCGGTGCGAGCTGGCATGCTCGCCCAACGTGAACCCCGAGCGATGCGTGCCCGCCGAACCCGGTGATCTGGATCTCGCCCTGCGCCTGGCGGACCTCGCCGACGCGATCACGCTGCCCCGTTTCCGGGCCGCCGACCTGCGGGTGGAGCGCAAGCCGGACCGCACCCCGGTGACCGACGCCGACACCGCCGCCGAGGACGCGATCCGCGCCGCGCTGGGCCACGAGCGCCCCGGCGACGCGATCCTCGGGGAGGAGCGCGGCGGGTCCACCGACACCGCACACGGCCGCGGCTGGGTGATCGACCCGATCGACGGGACGAAGAACTTCTCCCGCGGGGTGCCCGCGTGGGCGACGCTGATCGCGCTCGTCGTCGACGGCGTGCCGACGGTGGGTGTGGTGAGCGCGCCGGCGCTGCACCGCCGCTGGTGGGGCTCGGCGGGGGCCGGGGCCTGGGCACGTGACCTGCCGTCGGGGACGCCGAAGCGGATCGCGGTGTCGGGGGTGGCCGACGTCGCCGACGCCTACGTCTCGACCACCAACACCGAGACCTTCCGCACCGACCCGTCCCCGGCGTCGCGGGAGGGCTGGATCGCGCTGACCGAGGCCTGCTGGGAGTCCCGCGCGTTCGGCGACTTCTGGCAGCACGTGCTCGTCGCGGAGGGGGTCGTCGACGTCGCGGTGGAACCCGCCGCGAACCCGTGGGACCTGGCGGCGCCGGCCGCCGTCGTCGCCGAGGCGGGCGGGCGGCTGACCGACCTCGCCGGGAACCCGACCTGGTCCGGCGGGCACGGCCTGAGCAGCAACGGTCTGCTGCACGACGCCGTGCTGGGGGTGCTGCGTGGCTGAGCTGTACTTCGACGACCTGGCCCCGGGGACCGTCGTCGACCTCGGTACGACCGTGGTCGACCGCGACGAGATGGTCGCGTTCTCGGCCCGCTTCGACCCGCAGCCGTTCCACCTGCACGAGGCCGAGGGCGAGCGGGTGTTCGGCGGTCTGGCCGCGTCCGGCTGGTTCACAGCGAGCCTGTGGATGCGCGCCTACGTCGACGCCGTGCTGTCCCGCGCGGCGTCGCTCGGCTCCCCCGGCGGCGACGAGATCGCCTGGCCGGCACCGGTGTTCGCGGGCGACGAGCTGCACGCGGAGATGGAGGTCCTCGAGGCCCGCGTCTCGCGCAGCCGCCCGTCGATGGGCCTGATCACGCTGCGCGGGACGCTGACCCGCACCGGCGACGGCGCGGTCGTGTACCGGTCCCGGTTCACCGGCATGTTCGAGGTCAGGCCGACAGTGCCGTGACCACCCGCGACGGCGACGGCCGTCCCAGGTGCCCGGCCATCCACACGCTCGTGTCGACCAGCTTCCGCAGGTCGGCGCCGTGGTCGACGCCGAGCCCGTCGAGCATCCACACCAGGTCCTCGGTGGCGAGGTTGCCGGTCGCGGACCCGGCGTAGGGGCAGCCGCCCAGGCCGCCCGCGCTGGCGTCGACGGTGGTCACGCCGTACCGCAGCGCGGCCAGGGTGTTGGACAGCGCCTGGCCGTAGGTGTCGTGGAAGTGCACCGCGAGCCGCTCGACGCCGACCCCGCGGGCGACGCAGGCGTCGAGCACCGCGCCGACGTGCGCCGGGGTGGCGACGCCGATCGTGTCGCCGAGGGAGAGCTGGTCGCAGCCCATCTCCATCAGCCGCGCCCCGACGGCGGCGGCCTGGTCCGGGTCGACGCCGCCCTCCCACGGGTCGCCGAACACCATCGACACGTAGGCCCGCACCCGCAGACCCTCGGACACCGCGCGGGTCACGGTCGGCTCGAACATCGCGAACTGCTCGTCGAGCGTGCGGTTCAGGTTCCGCTTCGCGAACGTCTCGGTGGCCGAGGCGAACACCGCGACGTGGTCGCAGCCGGCGTCGATCGCGCGCTGCAGCCCGCGCTCGTTCGGGGTGAGGACGGGGTAGTCGAGCCCGGCGCGGCGGTCGAGCACGGCGAGCAGGTCGGCGGCGTCGGCGAGCTGGGGCACCCACGCCGGGTGCACGAAGCTGGTCGCCTCCAGCGTGCGCAGGCCCGCGTCGGCGAGCCGGTCGAGGAACTCGGCCTTCACCGCGACCGGGACGACGGTCTTCTCGTTCTGCAGCCCGTCGCGGGGGCCGACCTCGTAGATCTCGACGCGCTCCGGGAGCGCGGGGTCGCGCACCGTCGTGGGAAGACCGTTGCTCACAGGGACGCCCTCTCTCGCTGCGGTGCGGGAACCTCCATCCTGCCCCGCACGGCCGCGTCGGCGTGACCACGGCGGGCCGTGTGCTCGCTCTCCTTCTCGTTGCTGCGGCGCCGCTCGGCGAGCAGACCGATCTCCCGGTGCAGCCGGGCCTGGACCCGTTCCACGCCCGCGACGTCGGTGAACCGCAGCCGCTCCCCGGCGACGTCGAGCAGCAGGGTGCCGCAGCCGAACAGCCGTCCCCCGGCGCCGGTCCGGACGCGGACCGAGTCGATGCGGTCGATCGGCACGTCGAGGCCGTCGCGGACGAGCAGGCCCTCCCGGACGAGGAACCGCCGGTCGGTGACGACCAGCAGGGTGGCGCGCCAGCGCGCGATCGGCAGCAGCGTGAACCGCACCGCGACGAGCGCGGCGAGCACCCCGAGCACGAGCCAGGCCCACGGCGCCCACGGCTGCAGCCGGACCACGGCGGCCCCGAACCCGGCGACGGCGCTGACCCCGACGAGCACCGCGGCCGGGCGCAGAGCCAGCCGCCAGTGCGGGTGCCCGACCAGCACGACGTGCTCGCCCTCGTCGAGAACCCGGTCCAGAGCCCGGTCCAGAGCGCTGTCGGGGAACGCCATACCCCCACGGTAGGGCGCCGGGCGCCCACCGCCCACGCGACGCGCGGGCGCTGCGTCGCAGGTCAGCGCAGGGGGTGACTCAGGACTGGTCGGCCGCGCGCAGATGGACGATGTCCCCGGCCGCCACCGCGACGCGGGCCCCGTCGTCCGGGTGGACCAGCAGCCGGCCCTGCGGGTCGACGTCCTCGGCCGTCCCGACGAGGTGGTCCCCGGCCGGGCGCTCCACCCGCACCCGCGAGCCGAGGCTGGCGCAGGCCGAGCGGTAGTCGCGGCGCAGGCCGCAGGCGTCGGCGTCGCCGCGGGCGTCGCGCCACTGCGCCTCGCGCCGGTACAGGTGTCCCAGCAGCGCGGTCGCGGTCTCGGCGCGGGTCGCGGTGAACCCGTGCGCGGCCAGCGAGGTCGCGCCCCACGGCAGGTCGGTGGCCGGGGTCGAGATGTTGAGCCCGATGCCCAGGACGATCCCCGGTCCGCCGCCGGAGACCGCGGTCATCTCGGCGAGGATCCCTGCGGCCTTGCCCCGCGCCGGCCCGACCAGCAGGTCGTTGGGCCACTTCAGGGCCACCGGCACGTCCGGGGCGAGCTCGGTGATCGCGTCGGCCAGCGCGACGCCCGCGAGCATCGGCAGCCAGCCCAGCCGGTCGGCGGGCACGCCCTCGGGGCGCCACAGCACCGACATCGTCAGCGCCGCCCCGGGCCGCGAGATCCAGGTCCGGTCGAGGCGGCCGCGGCCGCGCACCTGGTCCTCGGCGATCAGCACCGAGCGGTCCGGCGCACCGCGCCCGGCCTCGGCCAGAAGGTCGGCGTTCGTGGATCCGGTGGAGGCGACGACGTCGAGCGCCGTCCAGCCCCCCGCGGGACGGAGCACGGCCGTCCGCAGGGCGTACGGGTCCAGCGGGGTCCCGTCGCCGTGATTCGTCCCGGTCGTCATCACCGCGCACCGTAACGGCCCCGCGACGCGCCGGGGACCGCGGAGGGTGAACGGATCGGTAACGGTGTCGGCGGGACGGCCACCCGGTCGGCTGCGTCGGACGTCACGCCCGGGCCGAACCTACTTGCGGGTTAAGCTCCGGCCTCATGAGCGCCGCAACGGAGCCGATGGCGACCCCGGACAGTGGTGGGGCAGAGCCGGACATCCACACCACGGCGGGCAAGCTCGCCGATCTCTACCAGCGTTTCGAGGACGCGGTCCACGCCGGTTCGGCGTCCGCGGTCGAGAAGCAGCACGCGAAGGGGCGGCAGACCGCCCGTGAGCGGATCGACCAGCTGCTCGACCCGGGCTCGTTCGTCGAGCTGGACGCGCTGACCCGGCACCGCTCGACGAACTTCGGGATGGACGCCAAGCGCCCGTTCGGCGACGGCGTCGTGACCGGCACCGGCACGATCGACGGCCGCCCGGTCGCCGTGTTCTCCCAGGACGCGACCGTCTTCGGCGGCGCGCTCGGCGAGGTCTACGGCGAGAAGATCGTCAAGGTCATGGACGTGGCCGCGAAGATCGGCTGCCCGGTCGTCGGCATCAACGACGGCGGCGGCGCCCGCATCCAGGAGGGCGTGGTCGCGCTCGGCCTCTACGGCGAGATCTTCACCCGCAACGTCCAGAGCTCGGGCGTGATCCCGCAGATCTCGCTGATCATGGGCCCGTGCGCGGGCGGTGCGGTCTACTCCCCCGCGATCACCGACTTCACCGTGATGGTCGACGAGACCAGCCACATGTTCATCACCGGCCCGGACGTCATCAAGACCGTCACCGGCGAGGACGTCGACATGGAGGAGCTCGGCGGCGGCCGGGCCCACAACACCAAGTCCGGTGTGGCGCACTACCTGGCGGGCGACGAGGCCGACGCGCTCGACTACGTCAAGCAGCTGCTGAGCTTCCTGCCGTCGAACAACCTGTCCGAGGCGCCGTCGTTCCCGGCCACCGAGCCCGTCGAGGGGTCGATCGAGGACGGGATCATCGACTCCGACCGCGAGCTCGACACCCTGATCCCGGACTCGGCGAACACGCCCTACGACATCCGCGAGGTCATCAACCGGGTCGTCGACGACGAGGACTTCCTCGAGGTCCAAGAGCTCTGGGCGCCGAACATCGTGATCGGCTACGCCCGCGTCGAGGGCCGCAGCGTCGGCATCGTCGCGAACCAGCCGACCCAGTTCGCCGGCTGCCTGGACATCGACGCCTCGGAGAAGGCCGCCCGCTTCGTGCGGACCTGCGACGCGTTCAACATCCCGGTGCTGACCTTCGTCGACGTGCCGGGCTTCCTGCCGGGCACCGAGCAGGAGTGGAACGGCATCATCCGCCGCGGCGCGAAGCTGATCTACGCCTACGCCGAGGCGACCGTCCCGAAGGTCACCGTCATCACCCGCAAGGCCTACGGCGGCGCCTACGACGTCATGGGCTCCAAGCACCTCGGCGCCGACGTCAACATCGCCTGGCCGACCGCGCAGATCGCGGTCACCGGCGCGCAGGGCGCGGTGTCGATCCTCTACCGCAAGGAGCTCAAGGGCCTGGAGGGCGACGAGCTCGCCGCCAGGCGCGCGGAGCTGCAGCAGGACTACGAGGACACCCTCTGCAACCCCTACATCGCCGCCGACCGGGGCTACATCGACGCGGTCGTGCCGCCGTCGCACACCCGCGGCTACGTCGGCCGGGCGCTGCGGATGCTGTCCACCAAGCGGGAGCAGGGCCCGACCCGCAAGCACGGGAACATCCCGCTCTGATGGCCGCCGAGGAGTCCACCGAGCAGACCCCGGAGGAGCGCCGCGCGCTGTTCCGGGTGGTGCGCGGCACCCCGGACGACCGCGAGCTCGCGGCACTGGCCGCGGTGGTCGCCGCGGCGGCGAGCGCCGGTGGGCCACCCGCCCC
>NZ_WWFY01000172.1:0-12376 GCF_009864975.1 Pseudonocardia sp. SID8383 | reverse complement strand
GGACCGCGGAGGACCGGGGGGCGGGGGCGGGGGCGGCGGCGGGGTGCGCCGGGGGTCACGCTCGTCGTTCACCGGGCGGCTCCGTGGGATGCGGTGGACCGGATCCGCAGCGGCCCGGGCCGGGGGTGCCCGGGGCGGAGGGGATCCGGCAGCGGACCGGCGCGGTGCGCGCGGTCCGGGTGGTCGTGCTCGTCGGGCAGGGTGCCATCGGACTCAGCCACCCGCACTCCGCCGGCCGCGGCGGGGGCGGCCGGTGCCGAGGACGAACGAGCGGACCAGGTGGTTCCAACGGCACTCGGTGCACACCTCGACGACGTGCACGGAGAAGTCGGCGACCTGTGCCGCGAGCTGCTCGAGGTCCGCCGCGGAGCGGGCCGAGCCGGAGACGTGGCGCAGGCTCTCGCCGAACACCCACGAGACCTGGGCGAGCTCCTCGTGGCGGCAGACCGGACAGGCCCGACCGGCGGACGTCCCGTGGAAGCGCGCGGCGCGGAGCAGGTAGGCACCCGCATCGCACACCTCCTCACGTCCGACCCGGCCGGCCCGGACGTCGGCCAGCAGAGCACGGCGCTGCAGGGCGTAGTCCACCACCTGTCGCGGGCTGAGCACCCGACCAGGGTACGCGGGACGGACCCGCGGACCCATCGCCGTCCCGCACGGGCCCCTGCGGACACGACCGTTCCGTCCCTGGTCGGGGTACTCGTCCGGTCCGCGACCACCTGTGACGACGATCATGGAGGGGACGGATCGATGTATCGGACCGATAGGATGACCGGTCGGCGGTCCGCACGGAGGAGGTCGCGATGCTGGACTTCGCGGTCCTCGGCCTGCTCCAGGACGGTCCGCTGCACGGGTACGAGCTGCGCAAGCAGCTCGGCCGCAGGCTCGGCGGCTTCCGCGCGTTCTCCTACGGCTCGTTGTACCCGGCCCTGCGCCGGCTGCTCCGGGCCGGGTCGATCGCCGAGACCACCGACGAGGCGGGTGATCAGTACGGACGCGCTCCGGGACGGCTGCGACGGGGCAGGCGGGTCTACCGCATCACCCCGGCGGGCCAGGACCGGTTCGCGGCCATGCTCGCCGAGGCCGGCCCCCAGGCGTGGGAGGACGGAAGCTTCGACGTGCACCTGGCGTTCTTCGCGCGGACACCGGCGGAGACCAGGATCCGGATCCTGGAGGGCCGCAGACGGGCCGTCGAGGAACGCCGGGACGGTCTGCGCACCGCGCTCGGCAGGCCCTGCGAGGGGGTCGACCGCTACACCCGCGAGCTGCACCGGCTCGGGCTGGAGTGCTCCGAGCGCGAGGTGTGCTGGCTGAACGAGCTGATCGCGACCGAACGGGCCGAGCAGGGTGCCGCGGACGGCCGCGACGAGAGGACCTTCCCCGGCGGCGGGCCATCCCGGCCCGCGACCGGCGGGGTACGACAGGACGAGACAACAGGAGGAGCCTGACATGAGCCAGGTTCGGGTGGCGGTCGTCGGCGTGGGCAACTGCGCGGCGTCGCTGGTCCAGGGGGTTCACTACTACGCGGACGCCGATCCGTCGACCCAGGTCCCCGGCCTGATGCACGTCGACTTCGGCGGGTACCACGTCCGGGACGTGACCTTCGTGGCCGCGTTCGACGTCGACGCGAAGAAGGTCGGTCAGGATCTCGCCGACGCGATCTCGGCCAGCGAGAACAACACGGTCAAGATCGCGGACGTGCCGCCGCTCGGGGTGACCGTGCAGCGCGGGCCGACCCTCGACGGTCTCGGCCGCTTCTACCGGGAGACCATCACCGAGGCCGACGGCGAGCCCGTCGACGTCGTACAGGCGCTGCGCGACACCGGGGCCGACGTGCTGGTGTCCTACCTGCCGGTGGGCAGCGAGGACGCCGACCGGTTCTACGCGCAGGCCGCGCTGGATGCGGGCGTCGCGTTCGTCAACGCGCTGCCGGTGTTCATCGCCTCGGACCCGGAGTGGGCGGAGAAGTTCCGGGCCGCCGGCGTCCCGATCGTCGGCGACGACATCAAGTCCCAGGTCGGCGCGACCATCACCCACCGGGTGCTGGCGAAGCTGTTCGAGGACCGCGGCGTGCAGCTGGACCGCACGATGCAGCTCAACGTGGGCGGGAACATGGACTTCCTGAACATGAAGGAGCTCGAGCGGCTGGAGTCCAAGAAGGTCTCCAAGACCCAGGCCGTCACCTCGCAGGTGGACCGGGACATGGGCAAGGGCAACGTGCACATCGGCCCGTCGGACTACGTGTCCTGGCTGGACGACCGCAAGTGGGCCTACGTCCGGCTCGAGGGCCGCGCGTTCGGTGACGTCCCGCTGAACCTGGAGTACAAGCTCGAGGTCTGGGACTCCCCGAACTCCGCGGGCATCATCATCGACGCGGTGCGGGCGGCCAAGATCGCGAAGGACCGCGGCATCGGCGGACCGATCCTGTCGGCGTCGAGCTACTTCATGAAGTCGCCGCCGGAGCAGTACCGCGACTCCGAGGCCCGCGACAAGGTCGAGGCCTTCATCCGGGGCGAGATCGACAGCTGATCCGTTTCTCGGTACAACGGCCCGGGGACGACCGTGCAGGTCATCCCCGGGCCTTTGCCGTACCGGAGACGTTCCGGAAGACGACATTACCGATCCGGAATGTTCTCGTTATTCGTCGTGAGCGCAGTCATGCAATGAATGTGCCCTGCGTCATTTATTTGAGCGATATCTGTTCGTAATGTGCGGTCCGGCCTTGCGCGACCACCGCCCATCCGGGGTGAGGGGTGCAGGGTCACCGCCGGGCGACGACGCGGGCGGGTCGTGAGTGCCGTCGGTGTCCCCACCGGAACTCCCCCTTCGTACCGGCGCCCACGGGTCCCGCCCCGACCGCTCCTCCGGTGGTGCAACATCCCGAGGACCCCACCGTGCCCCAGCGTCATTCCGCTCCGGCGCTCCGCGTCGCCGTCGTGGCCACCACCGCCGCCGCGGCCGCTGTTCTGTCCGTGCTCCCCGCCGCCACCGCGGCCCCCACGGACGCCACCGCATCCGCGGCACCCGCCGCGGAGACCGTGACCCGTGACGTCGCCCCGGCCGCGAACGTCCTGCCGGCGCTCGGCGCGAACCCGGCCGCGATGTCGGTCTCGTCCGCCGCGCAGGCCGCGGCCCCGGCCGCACAGGCCGCCGCCGCGCGCAGCGGTGCGATGGCCACCGCGATGGCCCAGCTCGGCAAGCCCTACCGCTGGGGTGCCACCGGTCCGAGCGCCTTCGACTGCTCCGGCCTGGTCAGCTACGCGTTCGACAAGGCGGGCAAGGACCTGCCCCGCACCAGCCGGGCCCAGGCCCAGGTGGGCACCAAGGTGTCCAAGTCGAACCTCAAGCCCGGCGACCTGGTGTTCTTCTACAGCCCGGTCAGCCACGTCGGCATCTACATCGGCGACGGCCAGATCGTGCACGCCTCCACCAGCGGTCAGCCGGTGAAGATCTCCGACATCGACCGGATGCCGTTCAACTCGGCCCGCCGCGTCTGAGCGCGCACGCTCCCCGGTACGACGACCGGCCCCGTCCTCGCGCAGGACGGGGCCGGTCGTCGTAGGTTCATCGGGTGACCGCTCCCCGCCGCCCGCTCGCCCTGATCACCGGTGCCTCCCGGGGCATCGGCGCCGCCACCGCCCGGCTGCTCGCGCCGCGCTACGACCTGGTCCTGGGCGGCCGGGACGAGAAGCGGCTGGAGACCCTGGCCGGTGAGCTGACCGAGGCGGGCCCGGTCGCGGTCCGCACCGTGGCGGTCGAGCTCACCGACGACGACGCGCTGGCCGCGGCCCTCGACGGCATCGACCGGCTCGACGCGCTGGTCCACTCGGCCGGGGTCGGGGAGCTGGGCACCGTCGCGGAGACCACCGCGCAGACCTGGCGCCACCAGTTCGACGTCAACGTCGTCGCGGTCGCCGAGACGACCCGGCTGCTGCTGCCCGCACTGCGCGCGGCGGGCGCCGACACCGGTGCCGACGTCGTGCTCGTCACCTCCGGGTCCGGGCTCACCGCCCGCGCGGGCTGGGGGTCCTACGCGGCGAGCAAGTTCGCACTGCGCGCGTTCGGCGACGCCCTGCGCGCGGAGGAGTCCGGGCACGGCATCCGGGTCACCTCGGTGCACCCGGGCCGGGTGGACACCGCCATGCAGGAGCGGGTCGTCGCCCACGAGGGCGGCGAGTACGACGGCTCGCGGTTCCTGCGCCCCGAGTCGGTCGGTGCCGCGATCCTGGCCGCGCTGACCGCGACCCGCGACGCCCACCTCACCGAGATCGTGGTGCGCCCGCAGGGCTGAGCGCCGACTGCTCGCGGAGCTCGTCGAGGGCCGCCAGCAACGGTGGCGCCGCCGCCGCGGCGTCCCGGACCACCGCCAGGATCGTCCGCACCGGCGTGGGCCGCACGACCGGCACCGCACAGGTCCCGGCCGGCAGGTCGACGGCGCCGAGCCGGGGGAGCACGGTGACGCCGATGCCGGCGGCGACGAAGGCCAACGCCGTGCGGTAGTCGTGGGCCTCGACGTGGAACGGCGGGCGGAACCCGGCGGCGGCGCAGGCCTCGACCAGGTTGCGCCGGCACCACCCGCGGGCGAAGTCGTTGTCCACCCACCGCTGTCCGGCCAGCTCCGCCAGGTCGACCTGCTCCGCCCCGGCCAGCGGGTGCCCCTCGGGCACCACCACGACGTAGGGGTCGTCGAGCAGGTGGTGCACCGAGAACCCGGGCCAGGCCTCGAATTCCGGTCGTTCGACGGCGATCTGCAGGTCCGACCGGTCGGCCGGGTCGTCGGGCAGCCACTCACGCAGGGCCAGGTCGAGCCGGACCCCCGGGAAACCGGCGGTCAGCCTGCGCACCACCCGCGGCATCCAGGCGGACCCGACGGAGGCGAAGTAGGCCACCGCCAGCGACCCGGTGCGTCCCGTGCGCAGATCCTCGACGAGCACCTGGGCCTCACCGAGCCGGGCCAGCACCGCGTCGGCCTGTTCGGCCAGCAGGAGCCCGGCCGCGGTCGGCCGCAGCCCGCGCCCCACCCGTTCGAACAGCACCAGGCCGGTCTCCCGGGCGAGCGCGGTGACGTGCTGGCTCACCGCCGAGGGCGTGTACCCCAGGTTGGCGGCGGCGGACTGCACCGACCCACCGGCCACGACCGACCGGAAGATCATCAGACGGTGAGCGTCGAGCACGCGGACAAACGTACAGCAGAACTGAATCCAGAGGTAGAACATGTCGCTGGTGCTGAACCGTGAGTAGTCCGACGATGGCTCCATGACCACCGTGAACCTGGGACTGCTCGCCCTCACCACCCCCGCCACCCTCGCTGCGCTGTACCGGTTGTTCCGGGAACGACCGCGACGGTTGCCCGTCCGCACCGGCTACGACACCCGCCGGCCCACCCTGTGAGCGCCGCGACCCGGCCGGGACTGCTGCCGCTCGCCGCCGCGGCCACCACCGTCGTGCTCTGGGCCTCGGCCTTCGTGGGCATCCGCGCCGTCGGCCACGACCTGTCGCCGGGCGCGCTGGCCCTGGGACGGATGTTGGTCGGGGCCCTGACCCTGACCGCGATCCTGACCGTGGTCCGCGCCCGCAGACGCAGCCCCGGCCCACCCCTGCCCCGCGGACGGTTGCTGGCGGCGGTCGTGATCTGGGGCGCGGCCTGGTTCAGCGTCTACAACCTCGCGCTGAACGCGGCCGAGCGGCACCTCGACGCGGGCACCACCGCGTTGCTGGTGAACGTGGCACCGGTGGTCGTCGCCGTGCTCGCCGGGCTCCTGCTCGGCGAGGGATTCCCGGCACGGCTGCTGGCCGGGATGGCCGTCGCGTTCGCCGGGGTGGTGCTCATCGCGGCGGCGTCGTCGGCCGGGGGCGCCGACCTGTCCGGGGTGCTGCTGGGGCTGCTCGCCGCACTGGTCTACGCGGGCGCGGCCGTCGCACAGAAGCGGCTGCTGCCCCGGGTCGACGCCCTGACGATGACCTGGACGGGCGCCGTCGCCGGGGCCGTCGCGCTGCTGCCGTTCCTGCCGTCGCTGGTCGCCGCGCTCGCCACGGCACCGCCGACGGCCGTCGCCGGCGTCGTCTACCTGGGGGTGTTCCCGACCGGAGTCGCGTTCCTGACCTGGGGATACGCACTGACCCGCACGACCGCGGGCCGGCTGGCCGCCACCACGTACGCGATCCCGCCGGTGGTGGTCGGACTGTCCTGGGCACTGCTCGGGGAGGTGCCGGCACCGGCCGCGCTCGCCGGCGGTCTGCTGTGCCTCGTCGGCGTCGCGGTCGCCACCCGTTCGGCCCCGCCCCGGGGGCGCGGATCGTCCGAACGACAGACCCCCGTGTCCCTCCCCGTCGCTACGCTCGACGGGCATGGGGGAGTCCAGGGACGACGATCGGTCCGTGATGCGGGTGTCGGACGCCGACCGCAGCGAGACCGCGGAACGGCTGAAGCTGGCGTACGACGAGGGCCGGCTGTCGCTGACCGAATACGACGAGCGGTTGCAGCAGGCCTACGCGGCGACCGTCCGCGCGGACCTCGACCGGCTGGTCACCGACCTGCCCGCGGTCGAACGCACGACGCTGCCGTCGGTGCGTGCCGAGACGGCGCAGGTGGAGAAGGCCGAGGCGAGGCGTGAGCACCTCACCGAGTGGCGCTCGTGGGCCGGCACCTCGGTCGTCCTGACCGGCATCTGGGTGGTCACCGCGTTCGCCTCGTCCTCCGACGGGGAGGGCCTCCCGTTCTTCTGGCCGATCTTCCCGATCGGGATCTGGGGGGCGGTCCTCGTCGCGCACTTCCTCTTCGGCTCCGGGGAGAAGGAGGACGGCTGAGGGTCCCGCGGCGGCTGCCACGCGCACCGGACCGGGCATAGAGTCGCCCCGTGCTCGACCCCGCCCGCCTCGACCTGTCCGCGCTCGCGGACGCGCTCGAGGACCGCACGCCGGAGGTCACCTGGTACCTCGACCCGGCCGACGCCGAGGTGCACGGCGTGTCCGGCGACGGCCGGCCCGGTCCGGACTGGGTGGAGATCCGGCCGGTGACCAGCCGGGAGTCCTACCGGGACATGTCCGACTTCACCGCGGGCGTGCAGCACCGGCGGGCCGCGGCGCTGCTGGACCGCGCGATCGACGGCCGGGGCGCGTTCCGCCGGTTCAAGAACACGCTGTTCGAGTTCCCCGAGGTCCGTGACCAGTGGTACCGCTTCCGCGACGCCCGTTCCCGCAGGCGCGCGGCGGACTGGCTGGTCGCGGCCGGCCTGATCGGCGCCGACGACGGCGAGCGGCTCAGGGCCCGCCACCCCGATCCGGACCCGTCCAACGACGACGTGCCCGCCGCCGTCGCCGACGACCTGGGTCTGCTCTACGGCCCCCGGCTGCGCCAGGTGCTGCTGTTCGGGTCCTGGGCGAGCGGGGAGGGCTCGGTCGAGTCCGCGATCGACCTGCTCGTGGTCCTCGACGACGACGGGTTCCCGATCCTGCCCTGGGAGGAGGTCCGCGCGATGGACGACGTGCTGTGGCAGCACACCCGGCGGACCGGGCTGACGATCAGCGTGCTGCCGGTCGGCCAGGGCGAACTCGTCCGCGCCGCCGACCCGACGGTCGTGCGTGCCCGCGCCGAGGCGGTGCGGATCCGGTGACCCGGCGGGTGCACGGCGGGATCGCCCGGGCCCGGGTCGAGCTGGGCGGGGCCCGGGTGCTGGCCGAGAACGGCTTCGGCGACGCCGCGGTCTCTCGCGCGTTCCACGCCGCGTTCCGGGCCGCCGAGACCGCGCTGCTGGTGCTGGGGGAGACCCGCGCCGAGCACTCCGAGGTGGTCAGCGCGTTCGTGCGCCGGGTGGTGCGGGAACGGTCGCTGGACCCGCGGGCCGGGCGGCTGCTCCGGTCGCTCTACAACCGGCGGGCGCTGGCCGACCACTCGGACGTGACCGCCCCGGCGGCGGAGGCGCGTGCGGCCCTCGACGACGCCGCGTTCGTGCTCGACGCCGTGGAGGCCTGGCTCGCCGAGCCGGCCCTGTCCGGGCCGCCGGACCCGGGGACCGGGGCGACCCGGCGGCCGGAGAAGCCGGTCAGGCGCGGGTCCCGCGCCTGACCGGCCCGCCGGGCGCGCCCCCGGAAGTCGGAGAACCCCCGCGCGCCGCCTGCAGGTGGTACGTCATGACGTGGCCCCTCTCGCCGTCCGACCACGGGCTGGTCGCTCGGACGAGGGGATGCCGCCCGGGGGCCGGCCGTTACGGCGCGCGGGTCAGAAGAAGTCCCCGCCGAAGTCGGAGTCGTTGTCGAACAGGCCCCCACCCTCGAAGCCGCCCTGGTCGGCGCCGTCGAAGCCGCCGTCGGCACCGCCGTCGAAGCCCGGGTCGTCGAGGGCGGCCCCGTCGGCGTAGGCGGCCTGGTCGGCGCCGGCCATCCCGCTGAACAGCGAGGTGAACAGCAGCGCCGAACCGACCCCCCAGGCCCCGGCGACGAGTGCCGGCTTCCACCACGGCTCGGAGTACCAGCCGCGCGGCACCGGACGCCCGGCGACGGTCCCGCCGGGGTAGTAATGGCTGTTCCGGTCGGTCGGCTGCGGCGACGCGCCCAGGCTGCGGCCCTCCACCTCGACCTCGCGGTCCTCGGTGACCTCACCGGCGCGGGACTGGCCCGGCAGCGGCGGCAGCTCGGGCCCGGGGTCCATGCCCATCGCCGTGCGTGCGGCGCGGATGTAGTAGAGACCCTCGTAGGCGGTCTCGGTGACCTGACGGCACTGCGCGGCCGTGCGCGCCTGCTCCATCTGCGAGCCCGCGGCGGTGTAGCGCTCGGCGGCGTCGGCCAGCGCCTGACGGCTCGGGTCGTCGGTCCCGGTCAGGGCCAGGACCTGGCCGCCGAGGCGCTCCACCCAGCGCCGGGACTCGGCCTGGGCGTCCGCCAGAGCGGCGGCGGAGTCCGCGTTGTGCCGCCGTACCAGCCACACGACGGCCGCGACGACGGCCAGGACGACGATCAGGGTCAGGACTGCGCTCATGACGGACCTCCTGCCCGCTCAACGGGCAGGAGGTCGCCTGCGTTCCCTACCGGACGACGTTGACCAGGCGCCCCGGCACGACGATGACCTTCTTCGGCTCGGCCCCGTCCAGCGCGGCGACGACCTTCTCGTCGGCCAGCGCGGCCGCCCGGATGTCCTCCTGGGCGGCGTCGGCGGCGACGGTGACCCGCGAGCGGACCTTGCCGTTGACCTGGATCGGGTACTCGACGGTGTCCGCCACCAGGTAGCGCTCGTCGGCGACCGGGAACGGCGCGTAGGTCAGTGTGTCCTCGTGACCCAGCTTCTGCCACAGCTCCTCGGCGATGTGCGGGGCCAGTGGCGCCAGCATCAGCACCAGCGCCTCCGCGACCTCGCGCTCCACCGGCGCCCCACGCTTGGTCAGCGCGTTGTTCAGCTCGATCAGCTTCGCGGCGGCGGTGTTGTAGTGCAGCGCCGGGAAGTCCTCGCGGACACCGGCGATCGCCTTGTGCAGCGACCGCAGGATCTCCTCCGACGGCGCGTCCTCGACGACGGTCACCGCTCCGGTGCCCTCGTCGACCAGGTTGCGCCACACCCGCTGCAGGAACCGCTGCGGGCCGACGACGTCCCGCGTCGACCACGGACGCGAGGCGTCCATCGGGCCGGTGTACATCTCGTACAGCCGGAAGGTGTCGGCGCCGTAGCGGTCGCACATGTCGTCGGGCGTCACGACGTTCTTCAGCGACTTGCCCATCTTCCCGTACTCCCGGGTGACGGGCTGCCCGTTCCACGTGAAACCGGCGCTCGTGCCGTCCTCGCCGACGACCTCGACGACCTCCTCCGCGGGCACGTAGGTCCCGCGGGCGTCGGTGTAGGCCCAGGCCTGGATGTAGCCCTGGTTGAACAGCTTCCGGAACGGCTCCTCGCTGCTCACGTGGCCCAGGTCGAACAGGACCTTGTGCCAGAACCGCGAGTACAGCAGGTGCAGCACGGCGTGCTCGACGCCGCCGACGTACAGGTCCACGCCGCCCGGGTCGGCGACCGACCGGGCCGCGTCCTTGCCGATCCAGTACTTCTCGGCCTCGGCGGAGACGAACCGCTCGGTGTTCTCCGGGTCCAGGTAGCGCAGGTAGTACCAGCACGACCCGGCCCACTGCGGCATCGTGTTCGTCTCGCGGCGGTACTGCTTCGGGCCGTCACCCAGGTCCAGCTCGACGGCCACCCACTCGTGCGCCCGGGAGAGCGGCGGCTCCGGCTCGGAGTTCGCATCGTCCGGGGCGTAGGTCTTGGGCGAGTAGTCGTCGACGTCGGGCAGGACGACGGGCAGCTTGTCCTCGGGCAGCGCGATCGGGCCGTGCTCGTCCCAGACGACCGGGAACGGCTCGCCCCAGTAGCGCTGCCGGGAGAACAGCCAGTCGCGCAGCTTGTACTGCACGACGCCCTCGCCGGCGCCCTTCGCGGCCAGCCAGTCGATGATCGTGCGCTTGGCCTCGTCGACGCCCAGCCCGTCCAGGCTGATCTCGTCGTTCGCGGAGTTGATGGTCGGGCCGTCGCCGGTGTACGCGCCGCCGTCCCAGTCCGGCGGCGGCTGCACCGTGCGCACGTGCGGCAGCCCGAACGCGGCCGCGAAGTCCCAGTCCCGGGTGTCCTCGGCGGGCACCGCCATGATCGCGCCGGTGCCGTAGCCCATCAGCACGTAGTCGGCGACGAACACCGGGACGGCCGCGCCGTTCACCGGGTTGGTGGCGTACGCGCCGGTGAACACACCGGTCTTGTCCTTGTTCTCCTGGCGGTCCAGCTCGGACTTGCGGGCGGCCTCGGCCCGGTACGCCTCGACGGCCTCGGCCGGCGTCGCGGCACCGCCGGTCCAGCGCGCGTCGGTACCGGCCGGCCACTGCTGCGGGACCAGCGAGGAGACCAGCGGGTGCTCGGGCGCCAGCACCATGTAGGTGGCGCCGAACAGGGTGTCCGGGCGGGTCGTGAAGACCTCGATCGACGCGTCCGAGCCCGGCACGGCGAAGCGCACGCGAGCGCCCTCGGAGCGGCCGATCCAGTTGCGCTGCATCGCCTTGACCGACTCCGGCCAGTCGACCCGGTCCAGGTCGTCGGCCAGCCGGTCGGCGTAGGCGGTGATCCGCATCATCCACTGCTTCAGGTTGCGGCGGAAGACGGGGAAGTTGCCGCGCTCGGAGCGTCCCTCGGGGGTGACCTCCTCGTTCGCCAGCACGGTGCCCAGGCCGGGGCACCAGTTGACCGGCGCCTCGGAGATGTAGGCCAGCCGGTACCCGTCGACGGCGGCGCGCCGGTCGGCCTCGGACAGCTCGGCCCAGGGTCGGCCGTCGGGGGTCGGACGGGTGCCGGCCTCGAACTCGGCGCGCAGCTCGGAGATCGGGCGGGCGCGGTCGGCGTCGGTGTCGTACCAGGACTCGAAGATCTCGCGGAAGATCCACTGGGTCCAGCGGTAGAACCCGATGTCGGTGGTGGACACCGAGCGACGCGGGTCGTGGCCCAGGCCCAGCTGGCGCAGCTGCTGCCGGTAGCGGGCGATGTTGGCCTCGGTCGTCGTCCGCGGGTGCGTCCCGGTCTGGACGGCGTACTGCTCGGCGGGCAGCCCGAAGGCGTCGAAGCCCATCGGGTGCAGCACGTTGTGGCCGTTCATCCGCAGGTAGCGGCCCAGCACGTCGGTGCCGATGAAGCCCAGCGGGTGCCCGACGTGCAGCCCCGCCCCGGAGGGGTAGGGGAACATGTCCATCAGGTAGACCTTCGGCTTCTCCGAGCCGGGCTGCCCCGGGTCGGGGGCGTGGAAGGTCTGCTCGGTCTCCCAGAAGTCCTGCCACTTCCGCTCGATCCGGGCGGCCATCTCGGCGTCGTAGCGGTACGCCGGTCGGTCCGCGCGCTGCTCGGACGCGGTCGTGGTCTCGGTGCTCATGTCCGTCTCACCTCGGGGATGCCTGTCGTGACGGCCCGACTCGGGGCCCGGAACACGTCGCGGCCCCTCGTGCGCATCACGCAGGAGGGGCCGTCGCGGCGCCGTGTTGTGGCTACGACGCCGCGCCGGGAAGTCGGCGGGCCGTGCACATGTGACCAGGGTAGCCGGGGCGGGCATCCCCGTTCCCCCGGGTTCTACCCTGGTCACGTGCCCACGACGCTCCGCCTGCTCCTCGCCGCCCTGCTCCTGCTGGCCGGGGTGGTCCTCGTCGTCCTCGCCGTGCTGGGGGCGACCGGCCGGCTGCCGCGCAACCGCTTCGCCGGCGTCCGCACCGCGGACAGCCTGCGGACCGCCGACGCGTTCGCGATCGCCAACCGGGTGGCCGCGCCGCCGGTCGGCGCCGCGGGGGCGATCGCCCTGGTCGGCGGGACGGTGCTGCTGGTCCTGGACCGGACCGGCGCCGCCCCGTGGGTGCTGGGTGCGATCGCGCTGGT
>NZ_WWFY01000171.1:0-14410 GCF_009864975.1 Pseudonocardia sp. SID8383 | reverse complement strand
GGCCGCGCTGCTCCCCGGCGCCGACGGGCTCGTGCACGCCACACCGGTGGGGATGGCCGAGCACCCCGGCCTGCCGTTCGACCCCGCGCTGCTCGCGACCCGCCCGTGGGTCGCCGAGATCGTCTACCGGCCGCTGGACACCGCGCTGCTGGGTGCCGCGCGCGCCGCGGGCTGCCGCACCGTCGACGGCGGCGCGATGGCCGTGCACCAGGCCGCGGAGGCGTTCCGGCTGTTCACCGGCGTCGCACCGGACCCGGCGCGGATGCTCGCCCACCTCGCCGAGCTGATCACCGCCGAGCAGGAGGCCGCCCGTGTCGCCTGAGACCGCGCCCACCGGAACCGCGCCCACCGGAACCGTGCCCACCGGAACCGTGCCCACCGCGACCCCGGCCACCGGGACCGCGCGCCTGTCCCTGGCCACGGTCTGCGTGTCCGGCACGCTGGAGGACAAGCTCGCCGCCGCCGCGACCGCGGGGTTCGACGGCGTCGAGATCTTCGCGCCGGACCTGCTCGCCGACCCCGGGTCCCCGGCGGCGATCGGCGCCCGCTGCCGCGACCTGGGCCTGTCGGTGGACCTCTATCAGCCGCTGCGCGACATCGACTCGACCGACCCCGACCGGTTCGCGGCGAACCTGCGCCGCGCGGACGCGACGTTCGAGGTCATGGCGGGGCTCGGCGCCGACACCGTGCTGGTGTGCTCCTCGGTGTCCCCCGACGCCGTCGACCCCGCCGCCGACGCCGACCTGCTCGCCGCCCAGCTGCACACCCTCGCAGCCCGCGCCCACGAGCGCGGGCTGCGCATCGCCTACGAGGCGCTCGCCTGGGGCAGGCACGTCGACACCTGGGACGCCTCCTGGGACGCCGTGCGCGCCGCCGACCACCCCGCGCTCGGCCTCTGCCTGGACTCCTTCCACGTCCTGGCCCGCGGCTCGGACCCGGCCCGGATCGCCGAGGTCCCCGGCGGGAAGCTGTTCTTCCTGCAGCTCGCCGACGCCCGGGAGCTGTCGATGGACGTGCTGTCCTGGAGCCGTCACCATCGGCTGTTCCCCGGTCAGGGCGGGTTCGACCTGCCCGCGTTCCTCGCCCCGGTGCTGGCGGCCGGGTACGCCGGGCCGCTGTCGCTGGAGGTGTTCAACGACGTCTTCCGCCAGTCCGACCCGGTCCGCACCGCCGTCGACGCCCGCCGCTCGCTGATCGCCCTCGCCGAGGCCACCGCGCTGGCCGGTGCCGGGACCGACCCGGTCGCCACCGCGGCGCCGTCCCTCGACGGGACCGCGTTCGTCGAGCTGACCGCGGGCCCGGAGCTGGGCCGGGTGCTGCGTGCACTGGGGTTCAGCCGTACCGGGGTGCACCGCACCAAGCAGGTGGAGCGCTTCGAGCAGGGCGGTGCCCGGCTGCTCGTCAACGCGGCGGGCACCGGGTCCGGTGCGGTCGCGGCGATCGCCGTCGAGTCCCCCGACCCGGACGCCTCCGCCCGCCGGGCCGCCCGGCTCTGTGCCTCCCCGGTCCCCCGCGCGACCGGGCCGGGGGAGGCCGAGTTCGCCGAGATCCCCGCACCGGACGGCACCGCGCTGTTCCTGTGCCGCACCTCCGGCGACGCGGGCCCGGACGCCACGCACGGCCCGCCCTGGCCGCACGACTTCGTCGGCGTCGACGAAGCGCCCGCCCCCGGGACCGGGATCACCGGGATCGACCACGTCGGCCTGACCCAGCCCTACGACGCGTTCGACGAGGCGGTGCTGTTCCACCGTGCCGTCCTCGGCCTGGACCCGGTCGGCGACGGGAAGTACGCGGCCCCGTTCGGGCTGGTCCGCAGCCGGGCGCTCGCCGACCCCCGGCGCCGGGTCCGGCTGGCGCTGACCGTGTCGGTGCTGCGTCGCGGGGACTGGAGCCCGGCCGTCGCCGACCCGCAGTACGTGGCCCTGGCCTGCGACGACGTGCTCGCCACCGCGGCCGCGGCACGGGCCGCCGGGGTGCCGCTGCTCGCGGTGCCCGCCAACTACCACGACGACCTGGCCGCCCGGCTCGACCTGCCCGCGGACACCGTCGCCGCCTACCGGGAGCTCGGGGTCCTGCACGACCGCGACGCGCACGGCGACTACCTGCAGGCCTGCACCGAGCTGCTCGGCGGACGGCTGTTCCTCGCCCTGGTGCAGCGCACCGGCACGCACGACGGGCACGGCTGGCCGGACGCCCCGGTCCGGATGGCGGCCCACCGCCGGTCCCGGCTCGCCCGTGGCTGAGCGGTCCCGCCGGCGTCGCGGCCCTCGTCGGGGAAGTCCCGGCCCCGCGCACGCCGCCCCGCTGCCGGGGACCTGATCGCCCGGTCTCAGGTCGACTGCTCCGGCGACGGCTGCGCGGCCAGGCGCGCCGAGTAGATCGAGTACCCGTCGAGCCACCGGGCCACCGCGGTCGCCACCAGCGTCGCGGCGACCAGCGGGACGGCGATCCCGAACCCGGTGCCGGTCAGTTCCAGCACCAGCACCAGGCCGGCCAGCGGCGCCTGCATCCCGGCCCCGATCATCGCGGCCGCCCCGACCAGGGCGAACGTGCCGACCGGGGTGCCCGGCCACAGCGCCGACCAGGCCACGCCGAGCGCGGCCCCGAGCAGCGCGCCGGTGCACAGCGTCGGGGTGAACAGCCCGCCGGACGCGCCGCTGCCCAGGCACATCGCCGTCACCAACGGCTTCAGCACGGCCAGCGCCGCGAACAGCAGCAGCGCCCCGCCGCCGAGGAAGGCCTGCTCGGCCAGGTCCGCGCCGTTGCCGTAGAGCTGCGGGAACGCCAGCCCGGCCACACCGAGCAGCCCGAACGCGACGACCGGGGCGGCGATCCGCCACCACGTCCGCCGGGGCCCGTGGTGCGACACGAACCCGATCAGCCGGACCCAGCCGGTCGCGAGCACCCCGATCAGCACGCCCGCGGGCACCGCCCACACCAGCAGCGACGGCGTCGCCACCGGGACCGGGAGGCCGGGGTAGACCGGCCCGGTGGGCAGGTACAGCCAGGCGACGACGGTGGCGGTCGCGGTGCAGGCCAGGGCGGGCAGCACCACCGGCAGCCGCACGGTGCCGACGAGCACCTCGGCGGTGAACAGCGCTCCGCCCAGCGGCACGTCGTAGACGCAGGCCAGCCCGGCGCCCGCGCCGCAGGCGACCAGCAGCCGTCGCTGCTCGAGCGACAGCCCGCCCCAGCCGGCCAGGACCGCGCCCCACACCCCGCCCATCAGCTTGGGCGCGGCCTCCCGGCCGAGCGAGGCGCCCAGCCCGACGACCACCTCCGACAGCGCCGCGGTGCCGGTGCTGCGGCGCACCCCGAGCCGCGCGTCGCCGGTCCAGATCGCGTCGTCGACGTCGGTGCGGCCGGGCACGAACCGGCGCAGCAGGTACCCGCCGACCCCGGCGACGAGCCCCGCCACCAGCAGCGGCCACACCCGCCCCCAGGCGTCGGCCCGCTCGACCGCCGCCTGGAACCCCTCCGCCGCCCCGGACCCCCAGGCCCACTCCGACACCGCGTGCAGCAGCGCCATCAGCACGATCCCGGACAGCCCGGCGGCGACCCCGGTCACGACGAGCAGCAGCCAGAACCGGACGGTCAGCGGCGACGCGCCGTCGCCGGTGACGTTGGGCTGGTCGGTGGCGGCCCGCTTCGACCCGACGCGCGTCCGCAGGACGGGGGCGGGGACCCGGAGGCGCTCACTCGGTCGGCGTGACACCCCGCCATGATCCCCGCCCTGTCCGGACATTCGCCCGGCGGGCCGGTGCCCGATCAGGCGAAGGCATCCGGCGGCGGGCAGGAGCAGACCAGGTTCCGGTCGCCGTGGGCGCCGTCGATCCGGCGCACCGGCGGCCACACCTTCCGGTCGTGCACCCCCGGGGTGACCCCGGTCGGGTACGCGGCCAGCTCCCGCGGGTACGGGTGGTCCCACTTGTCGTCGGCCAGGCAGGCCGCGGTGTGCGGGGCGTTCCGCAGCGGGTTGTCCTCGGCGGGCCACTCCCCTGCGGCGACCCGGTCGATCTCACCGCGGATCGACACCATCGCGGCGACGAACCGCTCGATCTCGGCGAGGTCCTCGGACTCGGTGGGCTCGACCATCAGCGTCCCGGCCACCGGGAAGGACATGGTCGGGGCGTGGATGCCGTGGTCGATGAGCCGCTTGGCGACGTCGTCGACGGTCACCCCGGTCTCCTTGGTCAGCGTGCGCAGGTCGAGGATGCACTCGTGGGCGACCGTGCCGTCGGCGCCCGCGTAGAGCACCGGGAAGTGCTCCCGCAGCCGGGTGGCGACGTAGTTGGCGGCCGCCACCGCGGTCAGCGTGGCGCGGCGCATCCCGTCCAGGCCCATCATCCGCAGGTACGCCCAGGAGATCGGCAGGACGCCGGGCGAGCCGTGGCGGGCGGCCGACACCGGGCCGACGCCGCCGTCGGACCGCGGCGTGCGCCCGGGCAGGAACGGCGCCAGGTGCTCGGCCACGGCGACCGGGCCGACGCCGGGCCCACCGCCGCCGTGCGGGATGCAGAAGGTCTTGTGCAGGTTGAGGTGGCTGACGTCGCCGCCGAAGGCCCCCGGGCGGGCGACCCCGACCAGCGCGTTGAGGTTGGCGCCGTCGACGTAGACCTGGCCGCCGGCGTCGTGCACGGCGGCGCACACGTCGCGGACCCCGGCCTCGTAGACGCCGTGCGTCGACGGGTAGGTGATCATCAGCGCAGCGAGCCGGTCGCCGTGCTCGGCGATCTTCGCGTGCAGGTCGTCGAGGTCGACGTCGCCGCCCGGTGCGGTCCCGACGACCACCACCCGCAGCCCGGCCATGATCGCCGAGGCGGCGTTGGTGCCGTGCGCGGAGGCCGGGATCAGGCAGACGTCGCGGTCGGTCGCCCCGCGGCTGCGGTGGTACGCGGCGATGGCGAGCAGCCCGGCGAGCTCGCCCTGGCTGCCCGCGTTGGGCTGCAGCGACACCGCGGCGTAGCCGGTGAGGTCGGCCAGCCAGGTCTCCAGCTGGTCGATCATCTCCCGGGTGCCGGCGGTGTCGGACTCCGGCGCGAGCGGGTGCAGGTCGGCGAACTGCGGCCAGGTCACCGCCTCCATCTCGGCGGCGGCGTTGAGCTTCATGGTGCACGAGCCCAGGGGGATCATCGTGCGGTCCAGTGCGAGGTCGGCGTCGGCGAGACGGCGCAGCCACCGCATCAGCGCGGTCTCGGATCGGAACTCGTGGAACGTCGGGTGCGTGAGGTACTCGCTCGCGCGGCGCAGGCCCGCGGGCAGCGCGTCGGCGGTGTCCCCGTCGAGCGCGGCGACGTCCACCCCGGTGACGCCGAACGCCGCCCACACCGCGTGCAGGTGCGCCACGGTGGTGATCTCCGAGGTGGCGACGCCGACCTCGTCGTCCGAGGCGCGGCGCAGCGCGATCCCGGCGTCGTGCGCGGCGGCGACGACGGCGTCGGCGCGGCCGGGGACGCGGGCGAGCACGGAGTCGAAGAACGCGTCGTGGACGATCTCCACCCCGCCCGAGCGCAGACCTGCGGCGAGCACCGCGGCCATCCGGTGGGTGCGGGTGGCGATGTCGCGCAGCCCGTCCGGGCCGTGGTGCACCCCGTAGCAGGCGGCCATGACCGCGAGCAGGACCTGCGCGGTGCAGATGTTGGAGGTGGCCTTCTCCCGGCGGATGTGCTGCTCGCGGGTCTGCAGCGCCAGCCGCAGGGCGTAGTGGCCGTCGGCGTCGCGGGAGACCCCGACCAGGCGTCCCGGCAGCTGACGGGCGTGGCGCTGCCCGACCGAGAGGTAGCCCGCGTGCGGGCCGCCGAAGCCGAGCGGCACCCCGAAGCGCTGGGTGGACCCGACCGCGGCGTCCGCGCCGAACTCCCCGGGCGGGGTGACCAGGGTCAGGGCCAGCAGGTCCGCCGCGACGGCGACGAGTGCCCCGCGCCCGTGCGCGGCCTCGACCAGCGCCGACGGGTCGGCGACCCGGCCCGACGCGCCCGGGTAGGACAGCAGCATCCCGAAGAACTCGCCCTCGGGCAGCACGCCGTCGCCGAGGTCGGCGACGACCAGCTCGATGCCGAGCGGCTCGGCGCGGGTGCGCAGCACGTCCACGGTCTGGGCCACGGTGTCGGCGTCGACGACGAACCGCGGGCTCGTCGAGCGGTTGGCCCGGCGCAGCAGCGTCATCGCCTCGGCGGCGGCGGTGGCCTCGTCGAGCAACGAGGCGCCGGCGACCGGCAGCCCGGTCAGGTCGGACACCATCGTCTGGAAGGTCAGCAGGGCCTCGAGCCTGCCCTGGCTGATCTCGGGCTGGTACGGCGTGTACGCGGTGTACCAGGCCGGGTTCTCCAGCACGTTCCGGCGGATCACCGACGGGGTGCGGGTGCCGTGGTAGCCGTAGCCGATCATCGGGACGGTGACGGTGTTGCGCCCGGCCAGCTCGCGCAGCTCGGCCAGCATCTCGGCCTCGCCGACCGGCGCGGGCAGCGAGGCACCGACCGGTGCGTCGTCGCGGATGGTGTCGGGCAGCGCGCGGGCGGCGAGCGCGTCGAGGGAGTCGACGCCCAGCACCTCCAGCATCCGGGCCAGGTCATCGGGGCGGGGCCCGATGTGGCGCTCGGCGAACGGGAGCCCCCGCTCCAGCTCGGCGAGGGTGGGACGGTGCTCGGACGTCGGGCTCACGGCGCCTCCGGAGGTCGTCGGGCGGATCGGGGCAGGGCGACTGGCCCCTCCCCCTCTGTCCGTACCCGCAGACCGGGCGCCTGAGAGATTCACCGGAGGCTTCCGGCTTTCCCCGTCGGCGGACGGGCGCCCCGCGTGCGTGTGCGGCCCGTCGCTTTCCAGAGGCGCCTCGACCGCGCGGTCCGTGTGCCTGAGAGATTCCGGGAAGGGGTTGCTCCTTCGGCGCCCGGGCTCGTTCCCCGGGGCTCTCCCGCGCGGCGTCGACGACTACCGGGCCAGCCTACCTGCGTAGTTCTGCGGCGTCGCCGCCTGCGCCGGCTCGTCACACTTCCTGCCATGTCGAACACCAGCGCTCCGAACACCACTCCGGCCACCACCGCCGCGTTCCACACGCAGGCGATGCTGTCCTTCGGCGTGTCGCTCGCGGCCGTCGTCGTCGGAACCGTCTACCTGCCCGTCGACGGGTGGGTGAAGGCGTTCCTCGCCATCGCCGTGCTGTACGCGATCACCTCGGCGTTCACCCTGGCGAAGTGCGTTCGGGACCGGCAGGACAGCCTGACCGTGGTCAACCGGGTCGACCAGGCGCGGATGGAGAAGCTGCTGGCCGAGCACGACCCGTTCCGCGCCGTCGCGTAGGCCTGCCGGAGCGGCGTCAGGAGATCGCGCGGCGCGCGCGGCGGCGGGCCAGCTCGTCCTCGGGTGCCTCGTCGACGGTGCCGCCGTCGGCCCGCTCGGCCGGGAAGTCCTTGATGACGCCGGAGATCTCGCGCATCGCCCCGGACACCGCGATCCCGAACACGCCCTGGCCGCCCTGCAGCAGGTCGACGACCTCCTCCGGGGAGGTGCACTCGTAGACGGTGGTGCCGTCGGAGAACAGGGTGATGCCGGCCAGGTCGCGTATCCCGCGCCGGCGCAGGTGCTCGACGGCGATCCGGATGTTCTGCAGCGAGACACCGGCGTCGAGCAGCCGCTTCACGATCTTGAGGACGAGGACGTCCTTGAAGGAGTACAGCCGCTGGCTGCCCGACCCGGCGGCGCCGCGGATCGACGGCACGACCAGCCCGGTGCGGGCCCAGTAGTCCAGCTGCCGGTAGGTGATGCCGACGACCTGGCACGCGGTGGGCCCGCGGAAGCCGACCAGGCGGTCGGTCACCCCGTCGAGCCCCTCACCGACGAGCGGGTCCGGGAACAGCTCTCCCTGACCCGGCCCCTCGGGTGGTGGCGTCTGCACCGCGCGTTCTCCCTCGGTCGGGACCGTGACCTCTCCTACCAGGTGACTCTGGGTAGTGGATGAGTTCCACGGATGTCATCAGTCGTGATGACGGTAGGCCCAGTGGCCGAGGCGGTCAACGCGGCTCGCCGACCCGGGCGTACCGGACACCCGCCCGGGTTGCCGGGTACGGAGGGCGTACAGCCGCCGAACGGTCGGTGACGTCGGTGAACGGTCGGACCGTGGTCCATCCGGTTCCACCGCCGGGTCACGGCGGTGGTCACCCGGACGGATCAGCCCGGCTGGGCCCCGCGGAAGTCCTCCGGCGACACGGAGTCGAGGAACTCGCGGAACTTCTCGACCTCGTCCTCCTGCTCGTCGGGGATGACCAGACCCGCCTCGGCGAGGACGCTCTCGTCGGCGTGCACCGGGACACCGGTCCGCAGCGCCAGCGCGATCGAGTCGCTCGGCCGCGCGGACACCGTGACGCCGCCGTCGAAGATCAGCTCGGCGTAGAAGGTGCCCTCCTGCAGGTCGGTCACCCGCACCTGCTCGAGCCGCCGCCCGAGTGCCCCGATCACGTCCTTGAGCAGGTCGTGGGTCAGCGGCCGCGCGGGCTTGACCCCCTGCTGCTCCAGGGCGATCGCCGTCGCCTCCACCGATCCGATCCAGATCGGGAGGTATCGGTCGCCGTTCGTCTCCCGCAGCAGCAGGATCGGCTGGTTCGCCGGAAGTTCGACCCGGACGCCCACGACGCGCATCTCGCTCATCAGCCCGCCTCCCCGGCCCTGTCGGGCCTGTCGGGCCACCCGGGTGGACACGCCACCCCGGCCGCCCTGATCGCCTTGCTCGCCCTGACCCGTGCGGCGGACCCGACGGGCTCCGTGTCGTTGCCACCGCACTGCCACCGACACCTGATGACGCTACACGGCGGTCCGCCCCGACGCGCGCCTCCGGACGGGGAGTGACGGGGTCCGTTCGACGATCGTCACACGCCCGTCGCGCACGGCGTGTCGGCTCGACACCCGCCGGTCCCCGTCCACGCAGAAGGCCCGTCGCACCAGAGGGTACGGGAGCACCCCTGGTGCGACGGGCCGGTCGTCCGCGGGGGTCCGTGAACGGCACCGACGGCGCCGCCGCAAGGACCCGGGATCAGCCCTGGGCGCCCGTCTCACGGGGCCCGGTCAGGAAGACCAGGCGGAACTTGCCGATCTGCACCTCGTCGCCGTTGGCGAGCACCGCCGTGTCGACCGGCTCGCGGTTGACGTAGGTGCCGTTGAGGCTGCCGACGTCGACCACGACGAACTCACCGGCGTCGCGGCGGAACTCCGCGTGCCGCCGGGAGACGGTGACGTCGTCGAGGAAGATGTCGCTGTCGGGGTGCCGGCCGGCGCTGGTGGTCGGCACGTCCAGCAGGAAGCGCGAGCCGGCGTTCGGACCGCGCCGGACGACGAGCAGCGCCGACCCGGCGGGCAGCCCGTCGACACCCGAGACGGCGGGCTCGGCGGCCGGCTGCTCGACGTCGGCGAGGAAGTCCGCCCGGAAGACCGACGTGGTCTCCGGTGCGCGCTCCGGTGGCACGTCGCGCGGGTCGTTCGTGGTCACCTCGGGGACTCCTCCTCGCGGATGCGGTACCCGGACGGTGTCCGGGCGGTCAGGGCGGTGCGGGGCCGGTGTCCCGGTCCCTTCCGGACGGCACGTCCAGGGGATGTGAACCTACCGGTCGGAGCGGCCGGGGCGATACGGAGGGCGGCGCGCCGTGCCGCGTGGTGCGGCGGGCGGACCGGCTCAGGCGCCGTCGGCCAGCTGGCGGTAGGCCTCGGCGTCGAGCAGGCCGTCGAGCGAGGCCCCCTCGGCCAGGCGGATCTCGACGATCCACCCGTCGCCGTAGGGCGCGGAGTTCACCAGCTCCGGGCCCGCGTCCAGCCCGTCGTTCACGGCGACGACCTCGCCGCCGACCGGGGCGTAGATGTCCGACACGGACTTGGTCGACTCGACCTCGCCCATGGCGTCGCCCGCGGCGAGGGTGTCACCGACGGCCGGCAGCTGCACGAAGACGACGTCACCGAGCTGCGACTGGGCGTGGTCGGTGATGCCGACCCGGACCACCCCGTCCCCGCTGCGGCGCACCCACTCGTGGGCCTCGGTGTAGGACAGGTCCGACGGAATCTCCGAGCTCACACCGGGGAGCCTATCCCCCGGCGCCGCCGTGATCGAACCGGGTCGACGGGGCCGGGGCGCCCGGCGCCGGGCGCCGCAGCGCCAGCCGGAACTGGGCCAGGTACAGCAGCCCCGACCACAGGTAGAGGGCCACGCCCCAGATGGCGAAGGCGTTCGCGACGACGCCGACCACGGCCTCGGCGGGTGAGGGGCCGTCACCGAGCAGGAGCAGCGGGAAGGCGTAGAGCAGGACGAAGGTGGCGGCCTTGCCGAGGTAGACGACCTCGAAGGGGCCGTAGCCGCGGTGGCGCAGCACGAACACGCAGACGGCGAGGACGACGTCGCGGGCCACCAGGGCGACCACCGCCCACCACGGGACGATGTCGCGCGCGGCCAGCCCGACCAGCGCGGCCAGGATGTACAGGCGGTCCACGGCCGGGTCGAGCATGGCGCCGAACCGGCTGAACTGGTCGAGGACGCGGGCGAGCTTGCCGTCGAGCCAGTCGGTGAACCCGCCGATCGCCAGCACCGCGACGGCCCAGCCGTCGGCCTCCGGGCCGAGCATCAGCCACAGGAACAGCGGCACCCCGGCCAGGCGCAGCATGCTGAGCGCGTTCGGGACGGTCCAGAGCCGGTCGTCGTCGGTGGGCGGGCCGACGGTGTCGTGCACCGAGTCCCGGACGGTGTCGCGCACCGTGTCCCGGACGGTGTCGCGGGCCTCGCGGACCGAGTCGGCGGCCTCGCGGGCGCTGCGGCGCACCGCTGCCGCCCGTCCGGTGTCGCTCTCCCCGCCCACATCGGGCACCCTAGTCGTCGGGTCGGGGTGTGCGGGCCGCCCCGTCGGGGTGAGGATGGGGACATGACCGATACCAACATCTCCCTGCGCGACATCCAGGCCCCGCTCAAGCAGCAGTACCGCGACGACCCGGAGTCGGCGGTCATCACCCTGAAGGCGGACGGGGAGCTCGGCTCCGGTGTGGCGTGCAAGGTCTCGACCGGCCAGGCGATGGCCGAGGCGGGCCTGCACCCGGCCACCGGCGGCGACGGCACCCAGCTGTGCTCGGGCGACATGCTGCTGGAGGCGCTGGTGGCCTGTGCCGGGGTGACCCTGCGCGCGGTGGCCACCGCGCTGGAGCTCGAGGTGCTCGGCGCCGTGCGCGCCGAGGGCGACCTCGACTTCCGCGGCACCCTCGGCGTCGCGAAGGACGCCCCGGTCGGTTTCCGGGAGATCCGCCTGTCCTTCGACGTCGACGTCCGCGACGGCGGCGCGCCCGCCGCCGAGGACAAGGTCGCGACCCTGGTGAAGCTGACCGAGCGGTACTGCGTCGTCCTGCAGACCGTCCAGGGCAGCGCGACCACCTCGGTCGCGGTCAACCCGGCCGCCTGACCCGCCCGTGGCGCGCCGGACGGTGACCACCCGGACACCGGGTGCCACCGCCGTCCGGCGTGCACCGGGCAGCGCCGAACGGCCGTACGTCCTGGTCGGACCGGGTCCGCCGACCCTGGTCGCCCGCCGGTGGCGATCCGCTCGTCGCGTGTCACCGTCGGTTCGGCGCCCCACACACTCCGAGGTCTCCGGTCCCCGCCGAGGGCCTCCGTACGGTTGATCCGTCCAGGAGTTCGTGACGGGGTGTGCCCGGCGCCGCGACGTGCGGCGGCGGGGCGCACGCGGCAGGTGAGACGTGATCAAACTGGCGGACGCGCTGACGTCCGGCGATCACGTGTGCGCGGTCCCGGACAGTACGGAGCACCTCGGCGAGCTCGCCGCCGCCTACGTCGCGCACGGTCTCGACCGGGGCGAGCGCATCCTCTACTTCGACGACGACGGCGCCGCCGACGTCCTGCTCCGCCGCCTCGTCGAGGACGGCGTCGAGGTCGACGACCCGCTGCGCCACGGCCAGCTGGAGATCCTGCCCGCCGAACGGACCCGGCGCACCTTCCGCACCCCGCTGTCCGAGGTGCACGCCGGGATGTCCGGCGAGGTCGCCCGCTCCCGCGAGCTCGGCTGGAACGGCACCCGGATGACCGGCCAGATGCACTCGGTGCTCGAGGCGGGCGCCGCGGGCACCCTGCCCGAGTACGACGGCCTGCTGGCCCGGCTGATCCGCGAGAGCGCGGGCGGGCTGACCGCGCTGTGCACCTACGACACCGAGCACTTCCCGGCCGAGCAGATCGACATCATGCGGGCGCTGCACCGCGACCACGTCCCCTGCTCCACCGCCTACGACGACGGCCTGCTCCGGATCGTGCGCCTCGGTACCGGCCACGCCCGGCTGGCCGGCGAGGTCGACCACAGCAACCGCTCGAAGATCACCTCGCTGCTGCACTCGGCCCTGGACGCCGCGCTGCGCTCCGCGGACGCCTCCACCGACATCGGCCTGGACCTGGCCTCGGTGCGGTTCGTCGACGTCGCCACCGCGGTCGCGCTGGTGCACGCCGCCGAGAGCTTCCCGGCCACCCACCGCCTGGTGCTGCACCGGGTCCGGCCGCGGGTGCTGCGCGTGCTCGAACGCTGCGGCGCGGCCTTCTCCCCCCAGCTCGTGTTCGACGACCACCCTCCGGCCCCCGAGGTCGTGTACCCGGGAGGACAGCTCCGGTGAAGGTCAACGCCGCACCCCGCCCGCCCGGCTTCCGGCACGCCCTCGTGCACGCCGACGACCCGGTGGAGCTGCTCGCCGCCGTCGCGCCGGCCGCCCGGGCCGCGGCGCGGGACACCGGCGCCCGGGTCACAGTGGACCTGCCCGCACCGCTGGAGCAGGCGCTGCACGACGAGCTCGGCGACGAGGTCGAGCTCGGCAGGCTCACCTCGCTGACCAGCTCGGCCCGGGAGTCCGGACAGACCGTCGCCGCCTGGCGGGCCCGGGAGCTGCGGGCGCTGACCTCCTCGGGCCGCCCGGTGTTCGTGGTGAGCGCGCACGACCCGGACCTCGACGGCGTCGACGGCGGGTTCTGGGTCGAGCTGGAGGCCGCGCTCAACATCTCCCTCGCGGGGCTACCGATCCTGCAGGTGTGCGCCTACCCCCGGCTACCGCTGCACGGCGCGGTCGGCGAGTCGGCGGTGGTGAACCACCCGCTGGGGCTGCGCGTCTCCGGGCTCACCGAGAACCCGCGGCACCGCCCGCCCGCCGAGGTGCTCGCGGCCCTGCCGATCGCGCCGCCGCACCTGCTCGGACCGCCGGACGTCACGTTGTCCTACAACACCTTCGAGCTGTCCCGGGTGCGCGACGCCGTCGAGGAGGCCGCCCGGGTGTGCCGGTTCGACACCGCACGCGGCGAGGACATGGTGCAGGCGGTCAACGAGGTCGCCACCAACGCGGTCGAGCACGGCTCCCCGGAGGCGGGGCTGTCGGTGTGGGCGCGCGACGGGGAGCTGGTCTGCGAGGTGCAGGACAGCGGGGCGATCGCGCTGCCGCTGATCGGGCTGGCGCCGCCGCACCCGTCGCAGGCACGGGGGCGCGGGACCTGGATCGCCCGGCAGCTCTGCGACAGCCTGCACGTCTGGCGGGCCCCGGACGGGACCCACGTCCGGCTGCTCTCCCGGGCCTGACGCAGATCCCACCATCCGGCCGTACCCGGATCTCACACCGTGGGCACTGCTGGGCTATCCTCGTCCCACGACACCACACGGAGACGCCGCCCGCCGTCCGTGTCGGTGCGGTTCCGTCGTGCCTGCTCCGCGATCCGAGGCCCTCCCGCCCGGCGCGCCCCGGCTCCGTACGGAGCCGATCGCGGGCCGCACGTCACGACCGATCCGGGGAAACGGCCATGTCCGACGATCACTGTCGATCCAGTGAGCAGAGCACTCCCACCTCCACCCCGCACGTGCGGGTGCTGGGCTCGTTCGGGCTGCGCGCGGGCGACCGCGCCGTCCCGCTGCCGGTCGACTCCCGTCGCCTGGTCGCCTATCTCGCCGTCCACCGGCGGCCGCAGCCGACCGCGGCGCTCGCCGCGACGCTGTGGCCCGGAGTCGGTCCCGTCCCCGCGGCCCGGCTGCTCGACGAGGCCGTCGCCGGCGTCGACGTACCGGGCCTGCTCGACGCAGACCACCTCGGCCGGCTGCAGCTCGGCGACGACGTGGTCGTCGATCTCACCGAGGCCATGCTCCTGATCCGCGGGCTGTCCGCGCCCAGCATGCTGCGCACCGTGCGTGAGATCGGCGCGCCGGAGACCGCGCTGCTGGAGGCCGACATCCTCCCGTCGTGGACCGCGGCGTGGATCGCCGTGGAGCGCGAACGGTTCCGCCAGCTGCGCCTGTCCGCCCTGGAGGGACTGGCCGGCACGCTCACCGCCGCCGACCGGCACGACGACGCCGTCGTCGTCGCGCGCCGGGCCGTCGCCACCGCGCCGAGCCGCGAGCGGTCGCGCCGCGCCCTGGTCGAG
>NZ_WWFY01000170.1:0-232 GCF_009864975.1 Pseudonocardia sp. SID8383 | reverse complement strand
GGAACCCGCGGGGCGGTCACCCCGCTCCCGGGCGAGCCGATCCGCCTCGCGCTCGGCGACCAGCCGCGCCACGCCCCAGCGCCCGTCGTCGGCGGGCGCCGGCGCGGGACGCCTGCTCCTCCACCGCACGGCCATGACGGCATGCTAGGCCGCGACCAGCGGTGATGCCTCGTTCCGACGGGGTATGGCGCGCGGTGCCGCCCGGCCGGGTGACCCGGCCGGACGGAGCGTC
>NZ_WWFY01000169.1:0-246 GCF_009864975.1 Pseudonocardia sp. SID8383 | reverse complement strand
GCGTCGCACGTGCGGTTCTTGATGGACCACCAGCCGCACAGATAGGGCGGGATGGTGGAGAACTCGATCTCCACGGCCACCTGAAGGGCCGATCTGAGCCAGTCGACACCGCGGTGCTTCTCGGGGACGGTGATCAGGCGGGCCACCCTCCCGCGCCGTGCCGGAACGTGCCGTCCGGGCTTCGCGGGCGGGCGACCGGGAGCGCACGCGGCCGCCGAGACCTGCGTGCCCGCGGCCAGGGCGGCG
>NZ_WWFY01000168.1:0-249 GCF_009864975.1 Pseudonocardia sp. SID8383 | reverse complement strand
GTGTGGATCCTCGCCGAGGTCGGCGACACGGACCGCGCGGGCCCCGAGGGCGATGCCCCGTTCCGGGTCGCCCGAGGCGCTCGCCGCCCAGGCCGCCTCCCGGGTCAGCGCGCTCTCGGAGACCCCGGTGAGCCGCTCGGGGTCCTCGACGGCGGACCACAGCTCCAGTGCCCGCTCGGCGTGGGCCAGCATCTCGGCCGGTCCGTGCCGCCGGTGGGCCTCCTCGGCGGCACGCACCGACGCCGCGAG
>NZ_WWFY01000018.1:0-766 GCF_009864975.1 Pseudonocardia sp. SID8383 | reverse complement strand
CGACTGGCTGGCCGGCGCCGCCGAGCAGGCGTGGACCGAGGCCGGCGACCAGCGCCGGGCGCTGGCGGCCCTGGCCTGGCACCCGCGCTGGGGCGACCGCGCCCAGGACCTCGTCGCGATCTGCCACGACGCCGACCCCGACGAGATCGACGCCGCCCTGCGCTCCGCGCTGCTCACCGACGCCGAGATCGCCGCGGGCGAGGACGCCTGGGCCGCCCTGCCCGACCCGTTCGGCTGGGCCCACGACGAGCCCTGCGCCGAGTCCGAGCCCGTGGGGCCCGCCACCCTGGACGACCCCACCGTCCGTTCCGACCGAGAAGGAGACCTCTGATGGCCGTTCCCAAGCGACGGACGTCGCGATCGAACACCCGGCACCGCCGGTCGCAGTGGAAGGCGACCACACCCGACCTGGTGCCGCTCACCCTGGAGGGACGCCGTCACCTGGTGCCGCGCGCCCTCGTCCCGGCCTACCGCCGGGGCCTGCTGTCCCCGCCCGCCGGACGGGGCTGAGGGCACCCCTTACCCGCGGGCCCCGGGCGGCCCGCGGGACGGCGTGATCGCCCGATGCCCCGGGCGGCCCCTCAGCCGCAGTGTCGTCGTCATGCTGATGACGCACATCCCGATGGACCATCTCGTCGCCCTCGCCGAGCAGCGGCAGGCCCGGCTGCGGGAGGAGGCGGACCGGTACCGCACGGAGCGGCTGGCGCGCGGCGCGGCCGGCCCGTCGGCGATGGGGCGGCTGTGGCTGCGGCTGCGGGCCCGGCTC
>NZ_WWFY01000167.1:0-267 GCF_009864975.1 Pseudonocardia sp. SID8383 | reverse complement strand
CGGGCAGCACCAGGACCAGCACGTCGTCGCCGGAACGGACGGCGTCGGCGGCGATCGGCGCGGCCGAGCGACGGTCCAGCAGCACGATCACCTCCGGCGACGCGGCCACCGGCTCCCCGTCGGCCAGCACGAGCAGGTACTCGTTCTCCGCCTCGATCCGCAGGACGCCGGCGCCGGGCGCGTCGACGGTGACCGCGGCCCGCCCGAACCGGCCGACGGGGGAGCGGCGCACGTCCACCACCCGGCCGCCGCCGACCGGGTGACCGC
>NZ_WWFY01000166.1:0-346 GCF_009864975.1 Pseudonocardia sp. SID8383 | reverse complement strand
GGGCGTAGTCGCGGAACTGGTCCATCGAGGCGGCGGCCGGGGCGAGCAGCACGACGTCGCCGGGGCGGGCCAGGCCGGACGCGCGGCGGACCGCGGCCGGCATCGGGTCCTGCAGGTCGGAGGGCGCCATCGGACCATCGTGTCCCGGCGCGACCTCCTCGACCGGGAGGCCGGGTGCGTGTCGCGTCAGCGCCTCGACGATCGGTGTCCGGTCCGTCCCGATCACGACGATCCCCGCCAGCCGCTCGGCGTGCGCGGCGGCGAGCCTGCCGAGCTCGGCCGGGTCGACACCCTTGAGCAGCCCGCCGACCACCCAGACGGCGCGGGCACCGGGCCGCCGGGCGGC
>NZ_WWFY01000165.1:0-357 GCF_009864975.1 Pseudonocardia sp. SID8383 | reverse complement strand
GCCCGTCGGCGTCGGGTCCGCGGTCGGCCGACGCGCTGCGGAGCAGGTCCTGCAGGGCGCTGCGTGCCTCGTCGGCCGAGGTGGGACCGCCTCCGTGCCAGGGGCGGCCCGCGTCGCCCGCGGCCCGGAACAGGTCGTCCCCGCCCGGGCCCGGGCCCGGCGCGGCCCGGCCGTTCGTGCCCGATTCCGCCCGGTCGTCCGTTCCACGGTCGGACGGGCCCGGCGATGCGGGGCCCGTCACTGTGGGGTTCGGCGACGCGGGATTCGGCGACGCAGAGCTGGGTGATGCAGGGGCCGCTTCGGTGCGGTGTCCCACACCGGTCCTCCGGTCCTCGTCGGCGTCCGCGCCGAGCGGCG
>NZ_WWFY01000164.1:0-367 GCF_009864975.1 Pseudonocardia sp. SID8383 | reverse complement strand
CGGGGCCGAGCGCGACGGCGAGCAGCGCGGTGTGCTCGCGGTCGGCGTCGGTGTGCACCCAGAGCGTGCCGGGGACGCTGCCGAAGCGGGCGGCCGCGCTGAGCGCCCCGCCGGGCCCGCCGATCACCCGGTCCCGCGTGCCGCGGTGCAGGTCGACCAGCTCCAGGGCGCGCTCCCCGCGGCGGCCGATGCGCAGCACGACCCGTCGTCCGTCGGCCGACACCGCCTGGACGACGGCAGCCTGCCCGGACCCGAGCACGGTGGAGGAGCCGTCCCGCACGTCGACCAGGCAGGCGGTGCCGTCGCCCGGTTCGGCGCCGCGCGGGGTCGCGTCGGACAGCACGGTGACGCCCAGCGACCGCCCGCT
>NZ_WWFY01000163.1:0-665 GCF_009864975.1 Pseudonocardia sp. SID8383 | reverse complement strand
CCGCTCCGCGACCGCCCGGGCCAGCTCCAGCGGGGCCGCGGGCGGGGCGCCGTCGACGAGCACGCGCACCCGCCCCGACGGCTCCCCGGCGCGTTCCGCCAGGTGTGCCGCGAGCCCCGCCCGGTCGACGGGCCGGAACGCCCCTGCCATGTCGTCCTCCCGGTCCTGGCGTGCCCTCGGTCCCGCAGCGACACTAGGCGGATGGTCGGCGACGGCGCGGGAGCGGTGCTGCGCCGAGCGCTGCGGGTCCTCGAGGCGGTCGCCGAGGCGGGTGACGGGGGCAGCGCGAAGGCTCTCGCCCGCCGGCTGGAGTTGCCGTTACCGACGGCCTACCGGTTGCTGGGGACGCTCGTCGAGGAGGGCTACCTGGTCCGGCTGCACGCCGAGCGCGGGTACGGGCTGGGCTACCGCGTCGTCGGGCTGTACCGCGGGATGACCGACCCGATCGTGCCGCCCGCCCCGGCCCGGGAGGTGCTCGCCGAGCTGCACACCACGGCCCGCGCGGCGGTGGTGCTGGCCGTGCTGCGGTCCGACGACGTCGTCGTCGCCCACACCGAGACCTGTGCGGCGCACCCGGGGCCGGGCGCGGTGACCGGGGAGCCGCTGCCCGCGCACGCGACCGCGCCGGGCAAGGCACTGCTCGCCGGGCTCGACCCCGGACGGCT
>NZ_WWFY01000162.1:0-429 GCF_009864975.1 Pseudonocardia sp. SID8383 | reverse complement strand
GGCTGACCGCCGTCGCCACCTGGGCCGTGCTCGGCGGGACCTCGCTGGTGGGGGAGAGTGCCGCGCTGGCCGCGTCGCTCGACTCCGGTGACCTGGCCGCCGCCCGCGCCCGGATCCCGCACCTGTGCGCGCGCGACCCGGAGCTGCTCGACGCCGACGGCATGGCCCGCGCCGGGACCGAGTCGCTGGCCGAGAACACCTCCGACGCCGTCGTCGGGCCGCTGGTGTGGGGCGCGGTCGCCGGCATCCCGGGGCTGCTGGGCTACCGAGCGGTGAACACCCTCGACGCGATGGTCGGCTACCGCTCCGCCCGGCACGCCCGCTTCGGGTGGGCCTCGGCCCGTCTCGACGACGTGGTCAACCTGGGCCCGGCCCGGGTCACCGCGGTGGTCACGGTGGCCGTCGCGCCGCTGGTGGGCGGCTCGCCGG
>NZ_WWFY01000161.1:0-655 GCF_009864975.1 Pseudonocardia sp. SID8383 | reverse complement strand
GCGGCGGGGCGGGGACGCGCCGGCCCGACCGGCCTCACCGGAAGGTCCCGCTCACTGGGCCACCACGGCGTGGCGCAGCAGGAACGGGACCGACAGGAGCGTGACGACGAACAGGGCGACGCTCGGGTACCAGAGCCCCAGGCTGACCATGAGCTGGCCGCCGATCAGGGTGACGGCGGTGCCGACCCCGAGGGTCAGGAGCCAGACGTGCGCGGCGGGCGCGCGGCGCAGGAAGCCCGCGGCGGCCCAGCCGGGACCGAGCAGCAGGAAGCCGATGGTGACCAGCAGACGGAACTCGCCCAGCGCGCCCCCGCTGATCCCGGCGATGCTCAGGCCGCAGGCGATGACGCCGGCGACGACGAGCAGGATCGCCACGTACCGCCGCGCGGTCCTCGCGCGGGTCAGCTCAGCTGCGGACTGCACGCTCACCGCGGCTCACTCCTCTTCACTGGTGGTTCTCCCGGCGCCACGCCCTTCGTGGGGCGTGGGCCGGTGGGGCACGGACCGGGCCCGATCCGGTCCCGGGGCGCTCAGGACGCCTCTTCCCCCCATGCGTACCGCACACCGGTCCGCTCGGGACGGGCGGACCCGTCGCGCTCGGCGCCGACGGGGCGCTGCTCGCGGGCGACCGGCGACGGGGCCGGCTGCTGCGGTG
>NZ_WWFY01000160.1:0-1386 GCF_009864975.1 Pseudonocardia sp. SID8383 | reverse complement strand
GGTCCGGCTCCGCGGCCGGGTCGACCGGCTCGAACGCGATGACCAGGGGCGCCCGGTCGTCGTCGACGTCAAGACCGGGAAGACGGCCACCTCGGCCCGGGCCACCGCCGAGCACCACCAGCTGGCCGTCTACCAGCTCGCGGCCTCGCTCGGCGCGTTCGACCAGCTCGTCGGGGGTGGGGTGGAGCCGGGCGGGGCGCGGCTGCTGTTCCTGGCCGACCGCAAGGCCAACGGGGAGGCGAAGGAGCCGCAGCAGGCGGCGCTGCGCCCGGAGGAGATGGGGCACTGGCGCGACGTGCTGATGACCTGCGCCGAGGACTCGGCGGGTGCGGTGTTCGTCGCCCGCGCCGGGCCGGACTGCGACCGGTGCCCGGTCCGCACCAGCTGCCCCGCGGTCGAGACCGGCCGGACGGTGGTGGACGGGTGAGCGGGTCCGGTCCCGTACCCGGACGGGCCGCACACCCGGCCGTGCGGACCCGCGGTCAGGTCGTGCAGCCGGCCCGGGCCCCACACCCGCGGTGCCGGGCCCCGGTCAGGTGGTGCGGAGGGGCCGGACCCGGCGGTCGGCGCCCCGGTCGCTCCGCCCCGGCGGTCGCATCGCCGCGGTAGGCCCAGGCCAGGACCGCGACGACGGCGACGGCCGCCGCCACGATCAGTGGCGCCGACCGTCGCAACGGTCCCAGCAGGGACGGGTCGTCGGGGGTGGGGCGCACCCGGCCCGGGCTAGCTGTACTGCCCGGACAGGTTGGTCAACCTGCTGATCGGTGGGAGACCACCGATGGCGGTGTGGGGCCTGTGGTGGTTGTACTCGTGCAGCCACCCGGGTAGCGCCTTTCGGCGTTGCGACTCGCCGGTGTAGAGCCGGGCGAAGGCCCAGCCGTCGGCGAGAGTGCGGTGGAACCGTTCGATCTTTCCGTTGGTCTGTGGGCGGTAGGGACGGGTGCGTTTCGGGGTGATCCGCAGCGCGTGGCAGGTGTCGCGCCAGGCGTGGGAGCGGTAGGCCGAGCCGTTGTCGGACAGGACTCGGCGGGTGGTGACCCCGCGGGCGGAGAACCAGGCCACCGCGCGGCGCAGCACAGCGATCGCGGTGGCGGCGGTCTCGTCGTCGTGGATCTCGGCGTAGGCCAGGCGGGAGTGGTCGTCGAGCACGGTGTGCACGAACGCCGTGCCCATCTTCGCCTGGTGGTGGGCGTTGCGAAGTTTCCCAGGGGTCGCGGCCCGGTTGCGGTCTCCCTGGGCGCGCCCGACATAGCGCCAGCCGCCGCCGTCGGGGATGTTGCCCAGCTTCTTCACATCCACGTGCAGCAGATCCCCGGGGGCGGGGTGTTCGTAGCGACGCACCGGTTCTCCGGTGGCGCGGTCGACATGGGCGAGGCGGTTGATCCG
>NZ_WWFY01000159.1:0-819 GCF_009864975.1 Pseudonocardia sp. SID8383 | reverse complement strand
TTCCGTCGGCGGTCGCCGCGAGGGCGGCGTCGAACAGGGCCGTCCCCTGCTCCGGGGTCAGCGGTGGCATCCCGGAGCGGGCGATCCGCTCCACGTCGACGTCGCTGAGCGAGCCCGTCATGCCGACGACGCGGCTCCACGGCCCCCAGGCCAGCGCGACGGCGGGCAGCCCGGCCGACCGTCGGTGCACGGCCAGCGCGTCGAGGAAGGCGTTCCCCGCGGCGTAGTTGGCCTGCCCGGGGCTGCCGAAGGTGGCGGCGACCGAGGAGAACAGGACGAAGGCGTCCAGGTCCAGGTCGCGGGTGAGCTCGTGCAGGTGCCAGGCCGCGTCGGCCTTGGGGCGCAGCACGGTGTCGAGGCGCTCCGGGGTCAGCGAGCCGATCACGCCGTCGTCGACGACGCCCGCGGTGTGCACGACGGCGGTCAGCGGGTGCGTGTCGGGGATGCCGGCGAGCAGCGCGGCGACCGCGGCCCGGTCGGTGACGTCGCAGGCCACGGCGTGCGCGGTCGCGCCCAGCGCGGTGAGCTCGTCGACCAGCTCGGCGGCGCCGGGGGCGTCCGGACCGCGACGGCCGGCCAGCAGCAGCTGCCGTACGCCGTGCTCGGCGACGAGGTGCCGGGCCAGGACACCGCCGAGGCCGCCGGTCCCGCCGGTGATCAGGACGGTGCCGTCGGGGTTCCACCGGTGCGGCTCGGCGTCGGTGCGGACCCGGACCAGCCGCGGCACGAGCACCGTGTCGGCGCGGACGGCGAGGTCGGGCTCGTCCTCGGTGGCGGCGAGCGCGGCGACCAGTGCGGCGGGGGCCACGACCGGATCGG
>NZ_WWFY01000158.1:0-1576 GCF_009864975.1 Pseudonocardia sp. SID8383 | reverse complement strand
GCGCGACCCGGGCACGCCGGTCGTCGCCGCGCCACCGCCCGGCGACGGCGACGCGCCCGGTGAGGGTCCCCGGCCCGACGGCCCCCGGCTCAGCGTCCGCGAGGTCCTGTTCGGCAAGCGGGTGCAGCCGCGCGCGCTGGCGCTGCTCGGCGTACTCGCCCTCGTCGTCGGTGCGGCGGGCGGCCTGGTCGGGCACTGGACCGCCGCCGCTGCGAGCGCACTGACCAGCCCCGGAGCCGTGCTGAGCGCGACCGAGCCCGCCCGGGAACGGCCGCCCGGCTCGGTGTCGGAGGTCGCCTCGCGGGTGCTGCCCGCGGTCGTCTCGCTGGAGGTGACCGTCGGCAACCAGGCGGGCAACGGCTCCGGCGTCGTGATCGACCCCGCTGGCTACGTGCTCACCAACGACCACGTCGTCGCGCCGGCGACCGGACCCGGCCAGGGAACCATCGAGGCCCTGTTCTCCGACGGCTCCCGCGTCCCGGCCACCGTGGTCGGTGCGGACCCGATGACCGACCTCGCGGTGGTCAAGGTGCCCGTCGCGAACCCGACGGTCGCCGCGATCGGCCGCTCCGGCGAGCTCGCCGTCGGTGACGCGGTGATCGCGATCGGGTCGCCGTTCGGCCTGGCGGGCACGGTGACGACGGGGATCGTGTCGGCCGTCGACCGCCCGGTGCGGCTCGACCCCGAGGGAAGTGCGGGCGACGCGGTGATCGACGCCGTGCAGACCGACGCCGCGATCAACCCCGGCAACTCCGGCGGCCCACTGGTGGACGCGACCGGCGCCGTCGTCGGCATCAACACCGCGATCCGCAGCGCGGGCAGCGCCGAGTCCGGGGCACAGGGCGGCTCGATCGGCCTGGGCTTCGCCATCCCGATCGACGACGCCCGCGCCATCGCCGAGGAGCTCATCCGCACCGGCCGCGTGGCGCACGCCGACCTCGGTGTCAACGCCCGCTCGGTCACCGACGGCGCCACCGACGGCGCCCAGGTGCAGAACGTCGTCGCCGGGGGACCGGCGGCCGCGGCCGGGATCGCCGACGGCGACGTCGTCGTCGACGTCGCCGGGCGCCCCATCGCCAGTGCCGACGAGCTGGTCGTCGCCGTCCGCGAACACGCCCCCGGCGAGCAGGTCCCGGTCGGTCTCGTCCGCCAGGGACGACCGCTCACCGTGACCGTCACGCTCGGGCAGCGCTAGTACCCGTACGCTGGCGCTGTGTTCGAGAACATCGGCATGCCGGAGATCCTCGTCCTGGTCGTGGCGGGGCTCTTCATCCTCGGCCCGGAGCGGCTGCCCGAGGCGGCGGCGTGGCTGGGCCGCGCCGTGCGCAAGGTCAAGGAGTTCGCCACCGGCGCCCAGGACCACCTGAAGAAGGAGCTGGGCCCGGAGTTCGACCAGATCCAGCAGCCGCTCAACGACCTGCGCAGCCTGCGCTCGCTCAACCCGCGCACCGCGATCACCCGCAGCCTGTTCTCCGACGACGGGTTCGCCGGCCCGGTCAAGCCGAACGGCTTCGCCCCCGGCGCCGGGACCGCCGCGGCGGCCGGTGGCGTGGCGGCGGCCGGGGGCGCGGCCGCC
>NZ_WWFY01000017.1:0-1564 GCF_009864975.1 Pseudonocardia sp. SID8383 | reverse complement strand
CCGCGACCGCGCTGCGGGCCGCCGCGCCGCTGCGGGTCACCGGCTCGGAGGCCGTCTGGAGCGACGGCGACGTCCGCGCCCGCACCGTCGACCGGCTCGGCGCGATCGTGCTGTCGGAGAAGCCCGACCGCTCCCCCGACCCCGGCGCCGTCCGCGACGCGCTCGTCGCCGGGCTGCGTGCCGAGGGCACCGGGCTGCTGCGCTGGACGGCGGGGGCGGTCTCCCTGCGCGAGCGGTTGGACTTCCTGCACCGGGTGCTGGGCACACCGTGGCCCGACGTGTCCGAGGAGGCGCTGCTCGACTCGGCCGCCGATCCCGCCGGGTGGCTGGCCGGTCCGCTCGCCACCGCCCGGCGCCGCTCCGACCTGGCCCGGGTCGACGCCGGCCCCGCGCTGCGCCGCCACGTCGCCGCGTACGTGGGCGGGCTCGCCGGGCGGATCGACGAGCTGGCCCCGGAGCGGCTCACCGTCCCCACCGGGTCCCGGATCGCGCTGGACTACTCCGGCGCGGCCCCGGCCCTGCCGGTGAAGGTCCAGGAGGTGTTCGGGTGGACCGGCTCCCCGGCCGTCGCCGACGGGCGGGTGCCGGTGGTGCTGCACCTGCTCTCCCCCGCCGGACGTCCGACGGCGGTCACCGCCGACCTGAACTCGTTCTGGGACAACGCCTATCCACAGGTCCGGGCCGAGCTCCGCGGGCGCTACCCCAAGCACGCCTGGCCCGAGGACCCGCGGACCGCGGCACCGGGACGGGGCACCGGGCGCCGGAGATGAGCCCCGCGCCCCGCCCGACGACCGGGTCCAGCCGGCCCGGTCGCCGATATGCAGCTCAGCGGGAGTTGTCGATCTCCACAGCCCGCTGAGCTGCATCTCGGCGTTCGTGGTGCGGCGGATCGCGGCGACGAGGACACGACAGGGAGCGCAGCGCCCGGCCCGGCCCGACGGTTCGCCGAGATGCAGCTCAGCGGGAATTGTGGATCTCCACAGCCCGCTGGGCTGCATCTCGACGAGCGCGGGCGCGTCCGGACCGCGCTCCGTGGGGCGTGGGGCGCAGACGGGCCGCTCAGCGGACCTGGTCGGCGAACACCACGACGTTGTCGACGTAGCTGCGGGCCGACCGGTCGAACACCCCACCGCAGGTGATCAGTCGCAGGCCCGCGTGGTCGAGATCGCCGTAGACCTCGGCGGTCGGGAACTCCGCCTTCGGGAAGCGCCCGACCCGGTGCACGGCGAACACCACCGACGTCCCGTCGGCGCGGTCGACGCGGATCTCGTCGCCGGGTTCGAGGGTGTCCAGGTCGGCGAAGGCGCCGGGCAGCCCCTTCCAGTCGACGTGCGCGGTGAGCACGGCGGGGCCGATCTCGCCCGGGGTCGGTGCGCCGGTGTACCAACCGACCGTGCCCGCATCCGCGGGGACCTCCATCGACCGGTCCGCGGCCAGCCCCATCGGCCGGGGCACGGTGTCGAGCCCGAGCCGGTCGACCCGCAGCCGGACCGGCTCGGACCGCACCAGCGGCGCGGGCCCCGGCGGCAGCAACGCCCCCGGCGCGGGCGCCGGAGCGGGCACC
>NZ_WWFY01000157.1:0-1046 GCF_009864975.1 Pseudonocardia sp. SID8383 | reverse complement strand
CCGGGGTCCCGCCCGCGGGCGGCCCGCCGGTCGACCCCCGGCTGCTGCGCACGGCGAGCGCGGTCCGGGTGCACCTGGCCGTCGCCGCGGTCTGCGGGGTCGCCGCGACCGGGCTGATCCTGGCCCAGGCCTGGCTGGTGTCGCGGGTGGTGGCCGGGGCGACGCCGTCGTTCGGCCTCGACGGAGCACGCACCGGGCCGGGCGCCGGGCTCGACACCCTGGCCTGGCTCGTCGGGGGCGTCGCCGTCGTCGCGGTGGCGCGGGCGCTGCTGTCCTATGGCGCGGAGTCCGCGGCGCTGCGCAGCGCCGCCCGCGCCAAGTCCCAGCTGCGGATGCAGCTCGTGCGCCGGCTCGCGCTCGCCGCGCCGGACCCGCGGCGGTCCTCCGGTGAGATCGTCACCCTGGCCACCCGCGGCCTCGACGCCCTCGACGACTACTTCGCCCGCTACCTGCCCCAGCTGGTGCTCGCGGTGCTGGTCCCGGTCGCGGTGCTGGTCGTCGTCGCCGACGCGGACTGGATCTCCGCGGTCGTCATCGCGGTCACGCTCCCGCTGATCCCGCTGTTCATGGCGCTGGTCGGGATGCACACCCGGGCCCGCACCGACCGCCAGTGGCGGCTGCTGTCCCGTCTCGGCGGGCACTTCCTCGACGTCGTGCAGGGGCTGCCGACGCTCGCGCTGTTCCGCCGCGCGCAGGTCGTCGCGGGCAAGGTCCGGGAGACGACCGACGCCCACCGGCACGCCATGACCGGCACCCTGCGGGTCGCGTTCCTGTCCGCGTTCGTGCTGGAGGTCCTCGCGACGCTCGCCGTCGCCCTGGTCGCGGTCGAGGTCGGGCTGCGGCTGCTCTACGGGGACCTCGACTACGCCACCGCGCTGTTCGTGCTGGTCCTGGCCCCGGAGGCCTACCTGCCGCTGCGCGAGGTCGGTGCCCGGTTCCACGCCAGCATGGAGGGCGTCGCCGCGGCCCGGCAGGTGTTCGCCGAGCTGGACCGCCCGGCCGGCGGCGCGCCCGGCGGGACCGCACCGGTGCCGGCGGCCGACCCG
>NZ_WWFY01000156.1:0-1150 GCF_009864975.1 Pseudonocardia sp. SID8383 | reverse complement strand
GCAGGTGGTCCAGGTCGAGCGCACCGAGGCCGGGGAGCCCGCGGAGCAGGTCGGTGAGGTCCGAGCGGTAGCCGCGGACGGTGTGCGGCGAACGGTTCCGCTCGTGGCGCAGGTGCCCGGTGAACTCCTCGAGCGCGGTGGCGACGTCCGGCGCGAGCCCGTCACCCCCTGCTGCCCCGTCACCCCCTGCAGCCCCGCCACCCCCTGCGGACCCGGCGCTCCCTGCGGACGCGGCGCCCGCGGCAGGGGCGCCCGCCGGGCCCACGGCCGGTCCGTCGACCGCACCGGGGACCGGTCCGGTGGTCGCGGGACCGGAGGACTCTGTGCGCGCCATGCCCGGACGGTCCGCCGCCGCGGGGCCCCGGTCAAGGACCCGCCCGGCGTGCCGGACGCTGCCACAGCCCCTGGTGGTACTCGGCGAGCCCACGGTCCTCCAGCTCGGTCAGCGCCGCGCGCAGCTCGTCGGGTCCGACGCCCGCGGCCTCCCCGATCCGTCCCGGCGGCCACGCGGCCCGGGCGGGCAGCGCGTCATGGACCGCCAGCACCCGCGGGTCGAGCCCGTCGGTCGGGCGGGACTCCCCCTGCGGCGGCAGGGCGAGGTCCACACCCAGCCGGCCGACGACCTCCAGGACATCCTCGGGCCGCCCGACGAGGCCCGCCTGGTGGGAGCGGACCAGCTCGTGGCAGCCGACCGACATCCCCGAGGTCACCGGGCCCGGCACCGCCATCAGCGGGCGCCCGAGCGCGGTCGCGTCGGCGGCGGTGCGCTTCGTCCCGCTGCGTGCCCCGGCCTCGACGACGAGGGTCCCGACACCGAGTGCGGCCAGCAGCCGGTTGCGGACGAGGAACCGCAGCCGCCCGGGGATCGTGCCGGGCGGGTACTCGGTGAGCACCAGACCGGTCGCGGCGATCCGTTCCAGGAGACCGGTGTGCGCGGCCGGATAGACGCGGTCCGGGCCGCAGGCCAGCACCGCGACCGTCGCGCCGTCGACGGCGAGCGCTCCGCGGTGCGCGGCCGCGTCGATCCCGAACGCGGCGCCGGAGAGGACCGCGACGCCGCGCCGGGCCAGCGTCGCGGAGAAGTCCGCGGCCACGTTCAGCCCGTACGGGGTCGCGGCACGCGACCCGACGACGGTGACCGACCGGTCGG
>NZ_WWFY01000155.1:0-1151 GCF_009864975.1 Pseudonocardia sp. SID8383 | reverse complement strand
ACGGCCAGCCCCGCGTCGGGCGGGACCGGGGTGCGGTCGGCGGGGTCGCCGTCGTGCAGGGTCTCCACCGACGCGCCGGCCGGGGCGAGCCGCTCCCGCAGGAACGCCAGCGCGTTCGCGTCGCCGGGGACCTTCGCGGTCGGTTCCGGCTCCGCGCCGGGCCCGGCGTGCCCGAACAGCACCCGGTGCAGCGACGCCGCCGCCGTCGTCGTCCCCGGGACCCACCAGGCGACGACCTGGCTGCAGGCGCGGGTGAGCGCCACGTACAGCAGCCGCAGGTCCTCGCCCGCCTCCTCGGCCTGGTGCAGCGCGGTGCGCCGGGTGCGGTCCGGCCCGGTGGACCCGCCGACGTCGAGGAGCCGGCGCTGGCCGCCGGCACCGGCCGGGGTGTCGTGGTAGAGCAGCGTCTCGGGCCGGTCGTCGACCCAGCGGTCCCACGCGAACGGCAGGTACACCACCGGGAACTCGAGCCCCTTGGACCGGTGCACCGTCACGATCTGGACGGCGTCGGCGTCGGACTCCAGCCGCCGGCTCCGCTCGGCGGAGGTGTCGCGGGCGGCCTCGCCGATCCGGTGCCGCAGCCACTCGGTGAGCGCCGTCGGGCCCAGGTGGCGTTCCAGCGCCGCGGAGTGCAGAACCTGGCCGACGTGGCGCACGTCGGTGAGGTCGCGCTCGCCGTCGGGGCTGCGCAGCAGGCGCTCGGCCGGGGCGTAACGGGCGAACACGGCCTCCTGCAGGGCGGCGACCCCGCGCTCGGCGAGGACCTGGTGCCAGGCCCGCAGGTCCGCGCCGAGCTGGTCGACCAGCCCCTCGGCGTCGGGCCCGCACAGGTCGGCGACGGTGTGGCCGACGAACCGGGTCAGCGCGGCGGCGCGCAGCCGCATCGAGCGCTGCGGCTGCTCGACGGCCTCCAGCAGCGTCAGCCACTCCGCGGCGACCGGCGTGGTGAACACGCTGGTGGAGCCGGTGAGCACGGCGGGCACCCCGGCCTCGGCGCAGGCGTCGCGCACCAGCAGGCCCTGGGCGTTGGTCCGCACCAGCACCGCGACCTGCCCGGGGCGCAGCCGTCCCCCCGCGAAGCGGGCGGTGCCGTCGAGCAGCTGCGACAGGTCGACGGCGACGTCACGCGCCACCACGGCGCGGGCGCCCTT
>NZ_WWFY01000154.1:0-1429 GCF_009864975.1 Pseudonocardia sp. SID8383 | reverse complement strand
GGGCGGCCCGGCCGGGCCGTGGGTGGCGACCGCGACGTCGGCGAGCACCCCGAGCGCGACGACCGCGGCCGCCGAGGCGAGCAGGACACCAGATGCGCCCACCGCACGGCGCACGACGCCCGGCGCCCGGCCGGGCCGTACCCCGTCGGTCGTGGTGCGCATCGCGACCCGCCCGATGACCGTCACGTCCCCGATGACCGCCGAACCCACGATCGCCACCCCCGCTGCCGTTCCCGCTGCCGGTCGCCCCCGCGGGCCGGACGGCGACGCGGACCGCGTCCGATCGAACCCGTGTTCGATCGAACGCCTGTGCGATGTTGTACCACCGCGGCCCGACGGAATCCACGACACGCCCCGGGCGACTTCGAACGCATGTTTGGCGAACGGGATCGTGGCGGCTAGGGTCGTCGCCGTAAGTACCCCGAGGAGGCGAATGCGATGGCAGCGGACGACACCGGACACGGTGGTCCCGGCGTGACCGGCACCGCCGCGGACCGGGGATCCGCGAAGGTCCGGGAGTTCCCCGACCCCGCGGCCGACACCCGCGGCCTGACCCCGCGGCAGAAGAAGGTCCTGGCCGTCATCCGGGACTGGGTGGACCGGTACGGCTACCCGCCCAGCGTCCGCGAGATCGGTGACGCGGTGGGCCTCACGTCCACCTCGTCGGTGCACCACCAGCTCCGCACCCTGGAGCGCAAGGGCTTCCTCCGGCGCGACCCGAACCGCACCCGCGCGGTCGACGTCCGCAGCCCGGAGCAGATCGCCGGTACCGACGGGGCGGACTCCGACACCGACACCGCCGATCTGCGGTCCGCGCGGCCGGCGCCGGCGTTCGTGCCGCTCATCGGCGACATCGCCGCCGGTGGCCCGATCCTGGCCGAGCAGGCCGTGCAGGACGTGTTCCCGCTGCCGCGCGAGATCGTCGGCGAGGGCACGCTGTTCCTGCTCAACGTCAAGGGCGACTCGATGGTCGACGCCGCGATCACCGACGGCGACTGGGTCGTCGTGCGCCAGCAGCCGGTGGCCGAGCAGGGCGAGGTCGTGGCCGCGATGATCGACGGTGAGGCGACCGTGAAGACGTTCCGCCGCAAGGACGGGCACATCTGGCTGATGCCCGCGAACGACGCCTACGACCCGATCCCGGGTGACGACGCGTCGATCCTGGGCCGCGTCGTGGCGGTCCTGCGCCGCCTCTGACCGCCTCGGACGGCGCCGGCGATCAGCAGCGTCCCGAGCGCCGCGGCCCCGCCCGCGGCAGGCAGCCACGACGGGTACGTGCGGTACTCCGGCACCTCGGCGGGCTGAGGCACGACCGGTGCCTGCGCGACGGTCGCCGCGGACACCGCGCCCGGGACGACCGTGATCGCCGCCGCGGTCAGGCCCCGTGCCTCGCTCCCGGAGTGCAGCGCGCCCCGGCCGTCCGGGGCGA
>NZ_WWFY01000153.1:0-1651 GCF_009864975.1 Pseudonocardia sp. SID8383 | reverse complement strand
CCCCGCCGAGGGCGAAGAAGTCGTCGTCGGCGCCGACCCGGTCGACGGCCACCAGCTCGGCGACCAGCCCGGCCAGCACCCGTTCCGGACCCTCGGCGGGCTCCCGGCCGCTGCCGGTCACGGGGGCGGGCTCGGGCAGCGCCCGCTTGTCGACCTTCCCGTTCGGGGTGCGCGGCAGCGGCCCGTCGAGCGCGACGAGGTGCGCCGGGACCATGTGCTCGGGCAGCCGCCCGCGCAGGTGCTCGGCGAGGCCGGCGGGCACCGCGGTGCCGCCGCCCGCCGGGACGACGTAGGCGTCGAGCCGGGTGACCGGGCCCCGCCGACGTACGACGACCGCGGCCTGCGCGACGTCCGGGTGCGCGGCCAGGACGGCCTCGATCTCGCCGGGCTCGATCCGGTAGCCGCGGATCGTGACCTGGTCGTCGGAACGGCCGAGGAACTCCAGGACCGGCTCGCGGTCGGGGTGCTCGGCGCCGTCGTCGAAGCGCAGCCGGACGCGGTCGCCGGTGCGGTACATCCGGGTCCCCGGCTCCCCGAACGGGCAGGCCACGAAGCGGTCCGCGGTGAGGGCGGTGCGCCCCAGGTAGCCGCGGGCCAGCCCGGCCCCGGCCACGTACAGCTCGCCGGGGACGCCGGGCGGGACGGGGGTGAGGGCGTCGTCGAGGACGTAGGTCCGCACGCCCGGGTCGGGGCGCCCGATCGGTGACCGGAACGCGGTGCCCGGCCGCGAGTGCCACAGCGTGGAGTTCACGGTGGCCTCGGTGAGCCCGTAGGCGACGTGCAGGTCCAGGTGCGCGCCCCAGCGGTCGATCAGGTCCGGCGGGACGGCCTCGGTCCCGGCGAGCACCGTCGACCCGGCCGGGAGCGACGCCTCCGGCGGCAGCGCGGTGATCAGCGACGGCGGCAGGATCAGGTGCGTGAGCCGCTGCTCGGCGAAGAACCCGGTCAGCTCGGACGGGTCGGCGTCGCGGCCGCGCAGCCGCTCCGGGGCGACGACGAGCCGGGCCCCGGAGCACAGCGCCATGCACAGCTCGAACACGAGCACGTCGAAGCCGGGCGCGGAGAACTGCAGGACCCGGGAGTCCTCGGTGAGCCGCATCCGGTCGCGGGCCAGCTCCAGCAGCTCGCCGATGCCGGCGTGCGGCAGGACCGCGCCCTTCGGGCGTCCGGTCGAGCCCGAGGTGTAGATGACGTAGGCGGCGCCCGCCGGGTCGGTGGGCGGGTCCTCCGGAGCCGGGCCCGGCTCCGGAGGCGCCGGGACGAGGTGGGTGACGCCGTCGACGGCGGGCAGCAGGGCCGCGGCGTCGCCGGTCGTCACGACCAGCCGGGTGCCGGAGTCGGTGAGCAGGTACTCCAGCCGCTCGGCGGGCAGGTTGAGGTCCAGCGGCAGGAACGCGCCACCGGCGCGCAGCACCGCCAGCACCGCGACGACCATCTCGACCGACCGCGGCACCGCGACCCCGACGACGGTCTCCGGGCCGACGCCGCGGGCGCGCAGCTCGCGGGCCAGAGCGGCGGTCTCGACGTCGAGCCCGGCGTAGTCGAGCTCGCGGTGCTCGTCGGCGACGGCGACCGCGGTGGGCCGGTCGGCGACGGAGCCGGCGACCATCTCCCACATCGTGCGGGCGGCCGGGACCGGGCCGCCGTCGAG
>NZ_WWFY01000152.1:0-1413 GCF_009864975.1 Pseudonocardia sp. SID8383 | reverse complement strand
CCCAGCTCGACGGCGCGAGGGTCCGGTCGGCCAGGCCGTGCAGCCGGCAGGTCCAGCGCCACGCGGCCCGCGCGGTCAGCCCGAGCCCGTACGCGGAGGCGAACCCGGCGACGTCGGTCTGGTAGATCGCGACCGTCGGCACGCCGAGGCGCCGCGCCGCCGCCAGCCCCCGCGCCCCGACGACGAACGGCGCCGCCAGGTGCACCACGTCCGGCCGGAACCGGCGCAGCGCGGTCAGGATCCGCCTGCTGGGCACCCCGACCGGCATCGAGTTCACCACCGGCAGCTCGACGGCCGGGATCCGCACGACCGGGATCCCCTCGTGGGAGTCCGGCTCCCCGGTGCCCGGCGCGATCACCACGACGTCGTGACCCCCTGCCCGCAGGTGCTCGCACACCCGCAGCACCGAGTTGGTGACGCCGTTGACCACCGGCAGGAAGCATTCCGAGACGATTGCGACGCGCACGGCCGGAACGGTGACGGGGGCGGGACAGCGGGCCGGGTCCCTGGCGTGATCAACCACCCAACCCTGGGCGAACATCGGGTGGGCGGATCACGAGTTGGCACGTCCGGCACAAGGTGGACACCCGCACGTCGTCGCCGGGACATCACCCGCCCGGACACTCGGGTCGCATGACGGCCGTGCCCCACACCCCGCCACACACGGCGCCACCCCCGGTGCCGTCCCCCCGGCCGGTGGACCCGGCGCTGCTCTCCCGCGCGCTCGAGACCGCGGGCCGGCTGGCCAACGACGCCGCCGAGGTGATCACCGCGACGCTGGGTCGCGAGCACACCGGATCGCTCGACGCGTCGGCCAAGGCCAACCCGTTCGACTGGGTCACCGACACCGACCGCACCCTGGAGCGGCACACCCGCCGGGTACTGGCCGCGGAGTTCCCCGGCTGCCCGGTCGTCGGCGAGGAGTTCGGCGCCGACGCCGGTGCCGACACCGCACCGCTGCGCTGGGTCGTCGACCCGGTCGACGGGACCGCGAACTACGTCGCGGGCCTGCCGTGGTGCGCCTACAGCCTGGCCCTGGTCGACGGCGACGGCCCGGCCGTGGGTGTCGTCGCCGACCCGGGCCGTGGGCAGATCTACGCCGCCGCCCGCGGGCGCGGCTTCCGGGCCAACGGCGTGCCGGTGCCGTCGCGGCGCACCGCCCGGGTTGCCGGGTCGCTGATCTGCGCCGAGGACCCCGACCCCGGGTTCGTCGAACGCGCCCGCGCCGCGCACGTCGGCGTGCGGGTGCTCGGCTCGGCCGCGCTGGCGATCACCCAGGTCGCGCTGGGCAACGCCGTCGCCGCGGTGCTGACCCGTTACCACGAGTGGGACGTCGCCGGGGCGCTCTGCCTGGCCACCGAGGCCGGCGCGCTGGTGCTGGGCCGCGACGGCCGGTCGACGCCGCTGCCCGAG
>NZ_WWFY01000151.1:0-1999 GCF_009864975.1 Pseudonocardia sp. SID8383 | reverse complement strand
AGCGTCGCGAGCAGCCGGTGCATCTCGGCGCGGCGCAGCCGGGTGACCTCGTCGACGAGCGCCCGCCCGGCCGGGCTGAGCGCGACGGCGACCTCGCGGCGGTCGTCACCGGTGCGGGTGCGCGCGACGAGGCCGCGGGTCACCAGCCGGTCGCACATCCGGGTCGCCGTCGACGCCGACACGGTCAGCGCCCTGGCCAGGTCGGCCGGTCGCCGGGTGCCGTACTGGGCCAGCACGACCAGCGCGCGGTACTGGGGCAGGGTCACGTCGCCGGCCGTGTCACCGCCGGTGTGCTCGCCCGCGGCGGCCAGGGACCGGGCCACCACGGAGAGCATCGCCCGGCTCGCGGTCATCACCGCGTCGACGACGTCATCGATCTCGTCCGTCACGCCCGCGATCGTTGCATATTGCAAACTTGCAATGTGCAACGAGTTGCCGGGGTCACCCCCCGACGGGCGCCTGCAACCCCGCGACGGGCCCGATCACGACGATTGCCGGCGGGCTGATCTCCTGCTCGGCCGCGACCTGCTCGGCGGTCTCCAGGGTGGCGCGCACCGATCGCTCGATCCGGGTGGTGCCGTCCTGCACGATCAGGACCGGGGTGTCGGCGGGCCGGCCGTGGGAGATCAGCGCCTCGGCGAACTTCCCGAGCCGCTCCACGGCCATCATCAACACGATCGTGCCGGTCATCCGGCCCAGCGCGGTCCAGTCGGTGAGGCTGCGCGGGTCACCCGGCGCGACGTGCCCGGACACGACGACGATCTCGTGCGCGACCCCGCGGTGACTCACCGGCGTGCCGGCGACGGCCGGTGCGGCGAAGGCGCTGGTGATGCCCGGGACGACGGTCACCGGCACCCCGGCCGCGGCGCACGCCTGGACCTCCTCGAACCCGCGGCCGTAGACGAACGGGTCACCGCCCTTGAGGCGGACCACGAACTTCCCGGCCCGGGCGTGGGAGATGAGCAGCTCGTTGATCCGCTCCTGGGCCATGGCGCGGCCGTAGGGGATCTTGGAGGCGTCGATGACCTCGACCTCGGGGGACAGCTCGTCGAGGATGTCGCGCGGGCCGAGCCGGTCGGCGACGACGACCTCGGCGCGGGACAGCAGCCGCCGTCCGCGCACGGTGATCAGCTCCGGGTCGCCCGGACCGCCACCGACCAGCGCGACACCGGCCTGCGGGGGCTCGGCCGACTCGTCGACGACACCGGCGGCCAGTGCCTCGACCAGCGCGGTGCGCACGGCCGCGGACCGCCGGTGCGCGCCCCGGGCCAGCACGCCGACGGTGAGCCCGTCGTAGCCGCCGGTGGCAGGGGTGACCGCGGTGCCCTTGTCGCCGTCGTCGGCGCGGACGCAGAACACGCGGTCCCGCTCGGCCTCGGCGACGACGGCGGCGTTGGTCGCGGCCTCGTCGGTGGCGGCGATCGCGTACCAGGCGCCGGCGAGGTCGCCGTCGGTCCAGCGGCGGGCCGTCCAGGTGATCTCCCCGGCCGAGGCCATGCCCTCGACCGCCGGGGTGACCTCGGGCGAGACGACCTCGACGACCGCTCCCGCGGCGATCAGGCGGGCGACACGGCGCTGGGCGACCTGTCCCCCACCGACGACGACGGCCCGGCGGCCGGCCAGGTCCAGCCCGACCAGGTACTGCTCGTGGTGCGCGTTCAACGACGTTCCTCTCCCGGACTCCGACGCCCGGCGGTGGCAGCGGCTCCCTGCGCGGGCCCTCCGCTCGACGGCGACGCCGGACGATAGCCGGGCCCGCATATTTCGGAGGAGGCCCCGGAGGGCAATCCCACATCCGCCGATCCGGCGGCCACGGCGACGGTGACGCCCTGACCAGCGGTCTTACCGACGATCAGGTGGGCCCCGTCGCCGGCAGCGAGGAGCGCGGCGGCCTCTGCGACGGATGGGGTCCCGACGGCCGCGGCGACCCGGGCATCCGGCCGCGGTACCGCGACCGCGGCCAGCGCGGCGGCCGCGAACCCGTGCGGCTCCCGCGGTG
>NZ_WWFY01000150.1:0-2052 GCF_009864975.1 Pseudonocardia sp. SID8383 | reverse complement strand
GGAGCTGGAACGCGCCGCCGACGCCGCGCTGGCCGGCCGCACGGCCGTCGTCGTGGCGCACCGGCTCAGCCAGGTCGCCGACGCCGACCTCGTGCTGGTGCTCGAGGGCGGGCGGACCGCGGAGACCGGCACGCACGCCGAGCTGGTCGCCTCCGGCGGCCGCTTCGCCCAGCTGTGGCAGGCCTGGACGGGTCTGCGCGGTGAGTCCGTCCGGCGTACCGGCGACTGAGGTAAGGATCTCTTGACCTGGCCTGGGACTTAGGTAAGCCTCAACTGCCACATCGGATCACCGGGCAACGACGGCCCCGTCGTCCCGGGTCGAGAGAACAGGAACGTCATGCCTCACGCCTCACCGTCCAGGGGACGGTTCCGTCCACTGCTCGTCGCCCTGCTCGGTGTCCTCGTCCTCGCCGGGTGCTCGTCGGCGCCGTCGGGCGGCGGCGCCGAGGCCCCCGCGGCCCCGGCCGCGTCCGGCACCTTCCCGGTGACCGTCGAGCACAAGTACGGCTCCACCGAGATCACCGCCGAGCCCGAGCGGGTCGTGACCCTGGGCTACACCGACCCGGACGCGCTGCTCGCCGTCGGGATCGCGCCGGTCGGCATCGTCGACTGGTTCACCCAGCCCCCGGCCGGTAACACGTGGCTGTGGCAGGAGCAGGGCTTCGCCGGGCAGACCCCCGAGGTCGTCGGCGTCCGCGAGGAGTACCAGCTGGAGAAGATCGCGGCGCTCCAGCCGGACCTGATCATCGCGTCGTACTCGGGCATGACCCAGGAGCAGTACGACCAGGTCTCCCGGATCGCGCCGACGGTCGCGCAGCCGAAGGGCTTCGAGGACTACACCGCGTCCTGGCAGGTCATGACCCGGGAGATCACCAGGGCCGTCGGCCGTGAGCAGCAGGGCGACGAACTGATCGCCGCGACCGAGAAGAAGATCGCCGACGCCAAGGCCGCGCACCCCGACTGGGCGCAGCAGACCGCCGTCGCGGTCTCCTACGACACCCCGAACTACTTCGCGTTCGCCGGTGGCGACATCAAGGCCGACCTGCTCGCCCAGCTCGGCTTCCGCGCCCCCGAGGCGATCACCCGGGCCGCGGCCGGGACGAGCGAGGCGCAGCTGAGCCCGGAGCAGGCCGGCGAGTTCGACGTCGACAAGCTGCTCGTGCTCGCCCCGACCGAGGCCGCGAAGGCCGAGATCCAGGCGCGTCCGGAGTTCAGCAGGCTCGACGCCGTCCAGCAGGGCCGGGTGCTGTGGATGCTCAGCTCCGACCGCACCGAGCCGCTGCCCGCCGCGCTGAGCTACGGCAGCGTGCTCAGCCTGCCGTACGCGATCGACAAGCTGGTGCCGGAGCTCGAGGCGCTCCCCGCCACCCAGGGCTGACCACGGGGCGCACCCCGCGCACACGAGAGGGGGCCGGTCGCACCGCGACCGGCCCCCTCCGTCGTGCTCAGCCCTGCCCGGTCACCTCGCGCAGCGCCGCACCCCACCGCCGGCCGAGGTCGGCGACGACGGCGTCGTCGAACACCGCCACCGGGTGGATCAGGTCGGCGTGCACCCGGGGTCCGTCCACGCCGTCGACGGTGCGGGCGATCACGGTCAGCGGGAACCGCTGACGCATGTCCGGCTCGACGGCGACGTCGAGGACGTCGTCCTCGTCGGCGAAGCCCCAGTCGCGCGGGGCGCGCCGGTCGAACCGGCCCAGGTAGTTGAACTCGATCTCGGGCAGCGGAAGCGGCGCGAGCTCCGCGGCGGTGTCGGGGTTCAGGTGGCGCAGCAGGCCGAATCCGATGCCGTGGTCGGGCTCGCCGTCGAGGTCGGCGACCAGCCGGTCGCGCACCTGCCCGGCGGGTCCGCGCGGGTCGACCGCGACCGGCCGGATCGCGGTGAACCAGCCGACGGTGCGGGACAGGTCCGGTCGCGCCGCGACGGCCTCCTCCTCCCGGCCGTGTCCCTCCATCGCGAGCGGCACGACCCCCTCGGCGGGGGCGCCGTGGTGGCGCGCGAGGCCGGCGACGGCGATCCCGAGCCCGGCGGCCAGTGCCCGGTCCGCACCG
>NZ_WWFY01000149.1:0-4982 GCF_009864975.1 Pseudonocardia sp. SID8383 | reverse complement strand
GGCTCTTCCGGAAATGGAGTGCAGGTGAGGGCGTGATCGACCGCGCGGGTGGGGTCGTGTCGCTGCGGTGAGGCGGGCCCCGAGAAGTTGATGATGAAGGTTCCTACGCCGAACACCGTCAACAAGCCCGGGGACCCGATGTCGCAGCCTACGTGCCCGCCTGCCCAGATCGTGGCCGACACGATCATCCGTACCGTCGAGCTCGGGGTGCGGATCACCGACGCCGCCCTGGCCGGGGAGACCACGGTGCTGTGGTGCGACCTGCTCACCGACGGGCCCGGCGCCTGCCCGGGGTGCGGACTGACCGGGATCTACCGCGACAGCACCGAGCGCCGCGTCAGCGACGTCCCGGTGGTCGGCCATCCGCTGCAACTGCGGGTCCGGGTGCCGCGCTACCGGTGTGTCCACGGTGACTGCGCCCGCGAGATCTTCGCCCACGACTCGACCCGCCTGGCCCGTCCCGGTGCGTCCACGACCCGGCGCTGCGCGGAGTACGTGTTGCGCCGCTTGGCGATCGACAAGGCGACGGTCGCCGCGGTCGCCCGTGAGCTGGGCCGCAGCTGGGACACCGTGAACAGCGTCGCGGTCGCCGCGACCGAGCAGCTGCTGCGCTCCGCCGGGCCGGCCCGCCTGGACGGGGTGCGGGTGATCGGGGTCGACGAGCACAAGTGGGCGCACGTGTTCGGCGCCGACGGAGACGGGTTCGTCACCGTGATCACCGACCTCACCGATGTCGTCGCAGGCCACGGCCGTGCGCGGCTGCTCGACCTGGTCCCGGGCCGCTCGGCGGCGGCCCTGAAGACCTGGCTCGACGCCCGCGACCCGGCCTTCCGCGACGGGTCCGGGTCGTGGCGATGGACGGTTTTGGCGGCTACAAGAACGCCGCCACCGACGCGTTGCCCGATGCGGTCACGGTGATGGACCCGTTCCACGTCGTCGCCCTGGCCGGGCACAAGCTCGACCTGTGTCGCCAACGTGTCCAGCAGGACACCCTCGGCCACCGAGGCCGCACCGGTGACCCGCTCTACCGGGCACGGCGGACCCTGCGGACCCGCCTCGGACTGCTCACCGACCGCCAACGCACCCGGCTTGAGGCGGTCTTCGCCGCCGACGAGCACGTCGCGGTCGAGGTCACCTGGTGGGCCTACCAGCAGATCATCGCCGCCTACGCCGACCAGGACCGCCGACGCGGCAAAGCATTGCTCAGCGGCGTGATCGACCGGCTACGCACCGGGCTACCGCCCGGGCTCGACGAGCTCACCACACTCGGCCGAACCTTGCACCGGCGCCGCGTCGACATCCTGGCCTACTTCTCCCATCGCGCCTCGAACGGCCCCACCGAGGCCATCAACGGCCGACTCGAAGCCCTCCGCCGCAACGCCATGGGCTTCCGCAACCTGATCAATTATCGGATCCGGTCGCTACTGCATTGCGGAGCGCTCGCACTCTAAATCCGGAAGAGCCGGTTAAGTGGCTCATCCCAATCGGGGGTGTAGGAGTTGGGGTCTGAAGCCGCCGGTCTCGAGCAGGCTTCGGGCGATGTAGTTGGTCAGGTTGCGGAACCCGAGTGCGGAGCCGCGCAGGTGTTCGAGCCGTCCGTTGAGCGCCTCGGTCGGCCCGTTGCTGGTGCCGGGTCGTTCGAAGTAGGCGAGCACGTCGGCGGCTCGCTTCTTCAGGGTCCGGCCCAGGGTGGTGAGCTCGGTGAGCACCTTGGGGACGCCGGCGCTGAGGTCGGTGATCAGCTTCTCCATGAGCTCGCGGCCACGTTGCCGGTCCTCGTGGCGATAGGCGGCGATCATGCGCTGGTAGACACCCCAGGTCGCCTCGACCTCGACGTGAGCGTCATCAACGAACAGCGCGCGTAGCCTGTCGCTCTGCTTGTCGGTGAGCAGGTCCGCGCCGGTGTGCAGCGTGCGCCGCGACTTGTAGAGCGGGTCGTCCCTGAACCCACGGTGCCCGTGGATCGCGAGTTGGACCCGGCGCCGGCACCTGTCGAGGGCGTCACCGGCCAGGCGCACGACGTGGAAGGGATCCATCACCGTGACCGCGTCCGGGCACGCGAGGACCGCACGATCCGGTTCAAGTCGTTGCCCGGTCACGCTCAGACCGAGGTCGTCGAGTCGAGCGAAGGCGGTCAGGTCAGGGCGGCCGAAGCCGGCCGGCGGGGTAGCGTCGGACACGTCGAGGTCTTTCGGATGGTTGGCGTAGGAACCTCCATCGTCGGGAGACCTCGACGTCTATCTGCGGACCGACGCGCCCGGCCGACCTACACCCTCATCTGGGAAGAGCCCGCAAAGCCGACGTGATTAGGTCGTCGGTTCGATTCCGACAGGCGGCTCCGGCGAACAGCCCCTGACCTGCGCAAACGCAGGGCAGGGGCGGTTCGGTTCTGGTGGTCGCGCGATGCGCTGGCCTCACGGCTCTGCCCGACACCGACGTCGCTCTCCTCTGCGACGGACCCCTCGCCGGCTGAGCGCTCGCGGCCGGCATCCTGTCCGTGTGCCGATATGCCTCGCTCCGCTCGGCAACGCAGCGTGGCGTTGTGTCGCGACCTGGACGTGCGAGGTGTCAACGGTGCGTCGGCCCAGCGATCGTTGTGTGCGCAGCGAGATGATCCATGCCGCACGCGCGGCGCGCACGAACGCAACGCCAACGACCCGTCATCGCTGCGACGCGCAACGCGTCTCCCGTCACGGCAACGGATCGCAACCACGACCCGCCCACGGCGCCTCGCGGGACGGAGGGCAAGTTGACACAGTTGCGCTGCCATGGAACCGCGCTGGCTCTCTCGATGACCACCGGTGAAACAGTGCCGCTCCAGGCTTGCGCCTGGTGTTGCCTGGCCTCCTCGTGATCGGCCCGTCGGGGATCGTCAACGTGGTGCGGGTGTCGAGGCGGTCGGGTCCGACGGCTCGGCGGGGCGCGATCGTCTCGTGCGTTGGCGGACTACGGGAGCTTGGACGCGAGGACGTCGGCCGCCAGGATCTCGGGTGCTGCGCCGAGGAGGTGCTGGTTGGCCATCAGGGCTGCGACGATGGCGCCGTTGGCGTGGGCGTCGCGAGCGGCCTCGTCGGGGAATGCATCGAAGATCCAGAAGGTGTCGGCGTGGGTCCTAGCCGCGAACCAGACAATCGTTCCTACTTCTTCGTTGGCGAGTGCGACAGCGCCGGCGAGCAGATCGGCGAGCGCGTCGTGCTGTCCATCGGCAGCGACGATCTTGGCGACGAAGGCATACGGAAGTGATGCGGGTGTGGACATGAGGGGTTCTCCTTGAAGTCGGGGTTCTTCGTGGGGCGAGTTCAGCGTACGACGAGCGAGGGCCGGTGGGGAGTGGCGTATACGGCAGTATTGCTATTGTTCGCGCCATGCGTATCGGACTGATCGCGATCGACGGCTGCTTCGGTTCGGCGGTCGCGTCGGTCATCGACATCGTGCGGGTGGCCGACGGAGTCCGCGGCGATGTCGACCCGCGGATCGACCCGATCGAACTCGCCATCCTCGGACCGAAACGGCGAGTGACCACGACGGCATCGATGACCCTGTCGGTGGACCACCCGCTGTCGGAGTCCGGAGAGTTCGACGTGGTCGTCGTCCCTGCGCTTGGAACCCTCACGGCCGCCGCGACCCACGACGCCCTCCAGAGCCGAGATGCTCGTTCGGTCATCGCCTCACTCGGGCGCCTCGACGACGCGACCACCCGGATCGCCGCGGCGTGCACCGGCGTGTTCGCCGTCGCCGAGACCGGACGGATGCATCATCGGCGGGCGACGACCAGCTGGTTCCTGGGGCCGGAGTTCCTGAAGCGCTATCCGACCGTCGCCCTCGATCTCGACACCATGGTCGTGGTCGACGGGAACCTCGTCACCGCCGGCGCCGCCTTCGCCCACATCGACCTCGCGCTCTCACTCGTGCGATCGATCAGCCCCGACCTGGCCCAACATGTCGCCAAGCTCCTCATCATCGACGAGCGCCCGTCGCAGGCGGCCTTCGTCGCCTACGAACATCTCCGGCACGAGGACCCGATCGTCGTCGAGTTCGAACGCTTCGTGCGCGTCCGCCTGGACGAACCGTTCAACGTCGCCGTCGTCGCGCAGTCGCTCGGCACCAGCCGGCGCACCCTCGAACGACGAGTCCGTGCGGCGCTCAACCTCACTCCGCTCGGCTTCGTCCAACGGCTTCGCATCGAACGAGCTCGGCACCTCTCAGCAACCACGGACCTCACCTCCGCCGAGATCGCGCGACGGGTCGGCTACGCGAACGCCGAGACTCTGCGCTCCCTCCTGCGCAGGGAGCGACGCCGTTCCTGACCTATCGCCATGCCTGTAGCCGGTGTCCTAGCTGTACTGACCGGAGACGTTGGTCGAACTCGTGTGACGACACGATCTAGCTGATCTTGAAGGGTGAGGACCTCCTGCGGAGGGTGTGGAGCTGTCGAAGGCACCCGCACCCACAACCACAGGAGGTCCTCGTGGTCCACGCTAACGCTCCACTGTCCGAACGCGGCCGACTGCGCCTGGCGCGTCTGATCGTCGAGGGCGACGTGCCGATCGCTGCGGCCGCTGCCCGGTTCCAGGTGGCCTGGCCGACCGCGAAACGCTGGGCCGACCGCTACCGCCTCGACGGCCCGGCCGGCATGGCCGATCGCTCCAGCCGGCCGCACCACTCGCCGCGGGCGACGCCGGCACCGGTGGTGCGCCGGATCGTGCACCTGCGCTGGAAGAAGCGCCTGGGCCCGGTCCAGATCGCCGACCGGGTCGGTGTCGCTGCCTCGACCGTGCACCGGGTGCTGGTGCGGTGTCGGATCAACCGCCTCGCCCATGTCGACCGCGCCACCGGAGAACCGGTGCGTCGCTACGAACACCCCGCCCCCGGGGATCTGCTGCACGTGGATGTGAAGAAGCTGGGCAACATCCCCGACGGCGGCGGCTGGCGCTATGTCGGGCGCGCCCAGGGAGACCGCAACCGGGCCGCGACCCCTGGGA
>NZ_WWFY01000148.1:0-2599 GCF_009864975.1 Pseudonocardia sp. SID8383 | reverse complement strand
CGGAGCGGAGCCGGCGTCCCGCACCGCCGGGGGCCCGGGGACGGCCGGCGCGACCGCCGTCCTCGCGGCCCCCGCGCGACGGTCGGTGGCCCGCCGTGTCGGCAAGATCGTCGCGGCCGGCTCGGTGGTCGGCTTCCTGACCGGGTTCCTCGGGGTCGGCGGCGGGTTCCTCGTCGTCCCGGCCCTGACCATGCTCATGGGCCTGTCGATGCCCGCGGCGATCGGCACCTCGCTGCTCGTGCTCACCTTCAACTCGATCAGCTCGCTGGGCGCCCGGGTCGGGCACCTCGACCTGGACTGGGCGGTCATCGGGCCGTTCGCCGCGGTCGCAGTGCTCGGCGCGCTCGGCGGCAAGCTCGTCGCCGACCGGATGTCGGGCGCGGCGCTCAACCGGACGTTCGCCGGGCTGCTCGTCGTCGTCGGGCTGTTCGTCGGGGTGCAGAGCCTGCTCGCCCTCTGACGGCCCCCGGGACCGCGCCGTTGTGGCTCTCCGGCCCCGCCGGGTGCTCCCAGGGGAACTCTCGTTGCCCTAGAAGCCCCGATGGTTCCCCTGGGAGCAGCCGGCGGGGTGGCGGGAAGGGGGGCAGTGGTCAGGACGCGGGGGCGAGCAGGTGCCCGCGGACCAGCGCACCGTGCGCGGTCCGGGCCGCGACCACGGCCCACGCCGCGACGAGCAGCCCGTAGAGCGCCACCGCCACCACGGCGAGCGCCGGTGTCCCCAGCCGGGCCGCGAGCAGGTTCGTCCCGGTCACGCAGGTGCCGAGGGGGAAGGTGAAGCTCCACCAGGTCAGCGCGAACGGCAGTCCGCGCCGTGCCGTCCGGACGGTCACCGCGGCCGCCAGCGCCATCCACAGCATCGCGAACCCCCAGGCCGGCACGCCGTAGAGCACGGCGAACACGGCGGTGCCGCTCGCGAACGGCTCCGGCAGCGTGCCCGGTGCGACGTTCGCCAGCAGACCCGCCGCGGTGACCGACTGGCCGAGCGGGCCGAGGACGATCCACAGGGTGGGGACGGTCGCGGCCGGGCCGGTCCCGTGCACGACCAGCCGGTTCCAGATCTGCGGGAGCAGCGCGAGCGTCGCGAACAGGCTCATCCCGAACAGCGCGTAGCAGGCGAGCAGCAGCGTCGCCCGGCCCGGCCCCGGGGCGAGGTGGGCGACGAGCAGGGCGCCGTCGGCCGCCGACACCATCGGCGGCACGGCCGGCATCAGCCAGCCGCCGAACGCGGCGTCCGGGCCGATCTCGTGGCGGGTGATCATCAGGTAGGGCACGCCGACGGCGGTGACCAGGCCGAACGCGGTGCCGGCCAGCCACAGCGTCCAGCTCGTGGCGAGTGCGGCCGTGGCACCGAGGACCGGGATCCCGAACTGGACGGCACCGGCACCGACGGTCATCAGGGCCATCGCGACGGCGCCGTAGAACTGCACGGCGACCGGATCGGCCGCGTGCCCGCGGGCCCGGGCGGGGAAGCGCAGGCGGTGCACCGCGGTCGCCACGACCAGCACGACGAGCAGGACCGAGGCCAGCCCCCACGCCGCGGTGCCCCAGGCCGTCAGGACGGGCGAGCGCAGCGGCAGCGTGGCGACCGCGCCGCCGACGATCCCGGTGCCCATCACCGACGCGAACCAGTTGGGTCCCAGCGACGAGACGGCGTCGCCGGGGCGGTCGAGGTCGCGCAGCAGCCCGATCCGGGCGAGCGCGTGCGGCCGCCGGGGCAGGGCCCCGACCTCGGCTGCGGGGCGGTCCAGGTGGGTCGTCATGGTCCCCACGGTGCGCGCGGCAGGCGCCGGACGGTACCCGTCGCCGGGTTGCGGAGTCATAAGCTGTGGTTGTGGCTCTGTCTCCGCGTGTGGCCGACCTCGTGCCCTACGACCTGCTGGTCTCCGTCGCGACCCTGGGGAGCATGGGCAGGGCTGCCGTGGAGCACGGCGTCTCCCAGGCCGCGGTCAGCGCCCGGATCAGGAGCCTGGAGTCCGCGCTCGGGCTGACCCTGCTGGAGCGGTCCCCGCGAGGCACCCGGCTCACCCCGGACGGCGCGCTGGTGGTGGAGCGGGCCCGGGCCGCGCTCGACGCCGCGCACGCCCTCGACGAGGGGGTCGCCGCCCTGCGGACGGACCGCGCGGCCCGGCTGCGGGTGGCGGCCAGCGTCACGGTCGCCGAGTACCTCCTGCCACGCTGGCTGGTCGCGCTGCGGGCGGAGCTGCCCGGCACCGCCGTCGCCCTGACCTCGCACAACACGGCCGAGGTGGTCGACGACGTCCGCTCCGGGGACGCCGACCTCGGCTTCGTCGAGGGGCCCGAGCTGCCCGCCGACCTCGACGGCCAGGTCGTCGCGCGGGACCGGCTGGTGCTCGTCGTCGCCCCGGACCACCGGTGGGCGGGTCGCCGGGCGGTGGACGCGTCCCGGCTGGCGTCGACCCCGCTGGTGGCCCGGGAGCCCGGGTCGGGCACCCGCGACTTCCTGGAGCGCGCGCTGGGCGCCCTGGCTCCGCCGGTGCTGGAGCTGGGGTCGACGACGGCGATCAAGAACGCCGTCGCCGGCGGGGCGGGCCCCGCGGTGATCAGCGGCCTCGCCGTCGCGGCCGAGGTCACGGCGGGG
>NZ_WWFY01000016.1:0-1202 GCF_009864975.1 Pseudonocardia sp. SID8383 | reverse complement strand
AGGCGCCCGCGCGGGGTGTGCACCCCGACCCGGGTCCAGCGGCCGGGCGCCGGCCCGGTGCCGGACGTCGCGTCGCCGGGGCCGGTCGCGGCCGGTGTGGGCAGGACGGAGGTCACGGGCGGCTCCCTGGCAGATCTCCCCGAACGGCCCCGGCGGGCCCGGGGCGGCTGCGAGTATCCGACGGCCCCGGTGCCGCCGTGGGCGTTCGGGAGAACCGTGAACGGGAGGCGCGTGGCGATGGCGGGGACCGTCGGGATGCGACGTCCGCGGCGCTCGGTGCCCGAGCTGCCCGGCGGTGAGCTGGTGCTCGAACCGCCGCCCGAGCCGGAACGCCCGGTCCCCGGCGGCCTCGTGGCGCGGCTGCTCCCGCTGGCGATGGTCGGCGGGGCGCTGCTGTTCGTCGTGCTGGGCCGCGGGGACACGAGCACCTGGCTGTTCGGCGGGATGTTCGCGCTGTCCGCGCTGGGCATGCTCGCCGGCGGCGGCCGCGGCGCCGGCGCGCGCACCGCGACGATGGACGAGGACCGCCGCGACTACCTGCGCTACCTCGACGTCCTGGGCGGGCGGGCCCGCGCGATCGCTGCCGAGCAGCGGCACGCGCTGGAGACCGTGCACCCCGACCCGGCAGCCTGGCCGGACGTGCTCGCCGCCGACCGGCTGTGGGAGCGCCGCCCCGGTGACGACGACTTCGGCCGCCTGCGCGCCGGGCGCGGCACCCAGCGCCTCGCCACCCGGCTCACCGCCCCGCACACCGGTCCGATGGAGACACTCGAACCGCTGTCCGCGCTGGCGCTGCGCCGTTTCCTGCGCCGTTGGTCCACCGTGGACGATCTGCCGGTCGCCGTCGACACCCGCGCGTCGGCGACGATCTGGCTCGAACCGGACCCGGACGCCGCCCCGGTACTCGACCTCGCCCGGGCACTGGTCGCCCAGTACGTCACCTGGCACGGTCCCGACGACGCGCGGCTCGCCGTCGTGGCACCGGGGGGCGCGGCCGCGCGCTGGGAGTGGGCGAAGTGGCTGCCGCACGTCGCCCACCCGCGGCTGCACGACGCCGTCGGGCCGGTCCGGATGATCACCGACGACCCGGACCGGGTGCGGCGCTGGTGGGTCGACGAGCCGTACGCGGCCCAGCAGCACCTGCTCGTCGTGCTCGACGGGGCCGCCGACGCCCCGGGCGCGTGGGCCGGGCTGCCCGGCGT
>NZ_WWFY01000147.1:0-2781 GCF_009864975.1 Pseudonocardia sp. SID8383 | reverse complement strand
GACGCCCGCGGGCAGGCCCGCGTCGGCGAGTGCGGCGGTGATCTCGGCGTGCCGGCGCGGCCCGTCGGCCAGCAGCCCGCCGACGACGCGTGCGGCGGCGGTCATGTCGGCGTCGGTGACGTCGCGGAGCAGCCGCAGCCACTCCGCGCGCTGCTCGGCCCGGACGGCGGCGGTGAACACCCGGTGGTCGCGGCGGCTGAGCATGTGGATGGTCGAGCGCATCGCCCAGGCCTGTACGACGCGTCCGTCGTGCAGCATCGCGGTCAGCGTGGACCGCTCGAAGCCGATGAGCCGCGACCAGAGCCCGAGGTAGCCCGACGGGGCGTGCTGGGTCTGCAGCCCGCCGATGCGCTCCAGGGCGCGCGGCACCGTCAGGGCGGCTCGCCCGGTGAGGAGCTGGCGGGCGAGCAGGGCCCGCAGCCGGTCGTCGGCGGTGAGGACGCGCACCCGGCGAGTGTGCCGGTCAGCCCGCCGTCCGGGTGTACCGGTCCGCGGGGCGGGCGAGCCCGAAGCGGTCGCGCAGGGTGCCGCCGTAGGGGGCGGGCGTCCAGGCGTCGCCGAGTGCGGGCAGCAGGCCGTCGACGATCTCGTCCACCCCGGACGGCAGCGCCAGCGGGGCCAGGACGAACCCGTCGGCGGCGCGCTCCTCGGCGGCGTCGCGCAGCAGGCCGGCGAGTGCGGCCGGGTCGCCGACGTGGCGCAGCGTCGCCGGGACGGTGTCGGCGTCGGCGGGGGCGAGTGCGTCGAGCTCGCGCAGCCGCGCGGCGGCGTCGTCGCCCAGCAGGGTCTCGACGTCGAGCAGCACGGTGACCTGTTCGGGGTCGCGCCCGGCGTCGGCGACGGCGGCACACACCCGGTCCCGGGCCTCGGCGGCACCGGCGACCGTGTCGGCCGCCACCCGGACGACGTCGGCGTAGCGGCCGACGGTCGCCAGCGCCTCGATCTCGTCGCCGCGCAGCACGGTCAGGGGCTGCCCCTGCGGCGGGCGCGGGGTGATCGACGGTCCGGTCACGGAGAAGAACTCGCCGGTGAAGTCGATGTGGTGGAGCCGGTCGCGGTCGACGAAGCGGCCGGTGGCGGAGTCGCGGATCTCGGCGTCGTCCTCCCAGGAGTCCCACAGCCGGGCGGCGACCTCGATCGCCTCGCCGGCCTCCCGCCAGAGCGAGGCCGCGTCGCGATCGGCGCGCGCCCGGCCGAACAGGTCGGCCTCGGCCTGCGTGCGCGACACGTCGGGCTGCCAGCCGGCCCGCCCGGTGGACACGAAGTCCAGGGTGGCGACGGCCTTGGACAGGTGGAACGGCTCGGTGTGGGTGACCGTCACCGTCGGCACGACCCCGATACCGGGGACGGCGGGCGCGACCCGCGCGGCGACGGCGACGGCGTCGAGGGTGCCGGGCAGTGCGGCCGGGTCGGCACCGGGCGGCTGCAGCGAGTCGGACAGCGCGACGAGGTCGAGGCCGCCGCGCGCCGCGGTGCGGACCAGGTCCAGGTGGTATGGGGCGGTGAACAGCCGGGCCGGGTCGGCGCCGCCGAGCCGCCACGCGCCGGGGTGGCGCCCCGCCGCTCCGAGTTCGACCGCCAGGTGCAGACGTCCGCTCACCGTGCCTCCGTCGCTCGTGGTCAGCTCCTGGGAGGGCCAACCCACCGCGGGCGCGGTCTGTTCCCGGTCACCCGGCGGCGCGCAGGTCCGCCTCGATCGCGGCGGCGCAGGAGCGCAGCTCGGGCAGGATGTCGGCGCGCAGGCCGTCGGCGTCGTTGCGGGAGGCGTGGGTGGAGACGTTCGCGGCCGCGACGACCCTCCCGGCGCGGTCGTGGACGGGCACCGCGACCGAGCGCAGCCCGGCCTCCAGCTCCTGGTCGACGACGCAGTGCCCGTCGGTGCGGACCCGGTCCAGCTCGGTGCGCAGCTGTTCCGGGGTCGAGACGGTGTGCGCGGTCAGCGCCGCGGGTTCCAGCGCGCCGAGGTAGGAGTCGAGGGTGGCGGGCGGGAGCGCGGCGAGCAGGACGCGACCCATCGACGTCGCCCAGGCCGGGAAGCGGGTCCCGATGGTGATGGTGACGGTCATGATCCGCGAGGTGGGGACCCGGGCGACGTAGACGACGTCGTAGCCGGTGTGCGGGTCGCCGTCGAGGACCGACACCGACGCGGACTCGCGCACCGTGGCGACCAGGCGCTCCAGGTGCGGGGCCGCGATCTCGGGCAGGCCCATCGCGGACAGGTAGGACCAGCCGAGCTCCAGCACCCGCGGGGTGAGGGTGAACAGCCTGCCGTCGGTGCGGACGTAGCCCTCCTCGGCCAGGGTGAGCAGGAACCGGCGCGCCGCGGCGCGGGTGAGCCCGGTGGCACGGGCGACGTCGGCGAGGGTCTGCTGCGGGCGCTGGGCGTCGAAGGACCGGATGACGGCCAGCCCACGGGCCAGCGAGCGGACCTGCTCGGTGCGCGGGGCGCCCACGTCCTCCGGGGTGCTCACGCCGGCCGCCCGGCGAGGACGGTGTCGACCAGGTCGGCGGCGTGCCCGGTGCCGTGGCCCTGGGCGCCCGCGGCGAGGTCGAGGTTGCGGGCCATCGCCTCGGGGTGCACCTGCAGTCCGTCCAGGCTCACCCGCAGCCGGGCCGCGGCGCCGGCGGTGACCCGCAGCAGCGCGACGAGCGTCTCCCACTCCGCGTGCCAGGCCCCGGCGGCACGCTGGAACTCCTGCTCGGCGCCGGCGAGCAGCGTCGCGACCAGGCCGGGGGCGCGCTTCGCGGCGCCACGGGCGGTGACGGCCGCGGCCGGGTTGC
>NZ_WWFY01000146.1:0-2879 GCF_009864975.1 Pseudonocardia sp. SID8383 | reverse complement strand
GGTCGCCCGGGGGCACCGCGGCGCGGGCCGGTCGCCCGGCGCACCGGGCGCGGGGACGGTCCCGTCTGGCAGCGCGGGCACCAGTAGGTGATCCGGGCGCGGTGGTCGTCGCCCTGGTCGGCGGTCCGGATGCGGGTCCCGCACCGGCGGCACGGGCGTCCGGGCCGCTCGAACACCCAGTGCGCCTCGCCGGCGGCCAGCGAGCCGGTCGTCGTCTGCTCCGGGCGGTCCTTGTTCGACGACAGCAGCCGCCGCGACAGGTCGATGACCCCGGGCAGGTCGGGCACGTCGCGGATCGGCACCCAGGGCGTGAGCCCGAGCAGGAAGCAGATGTCGTTGCGGTAGAGATTGCCGAGACCGGCCATGACCCGCTGTTCGAGCAGTACCAGCCCGAGCGGGTGGCCGGCCCGGGCGGTCATCCGGCGCAGCGCCTCGGCGTCGTGGCCGGGGCCCCAGTCCGGGTCGAGCAGGTCGGGCCCGAGATGACCGACGAGGGTGTGCTCGTCGTCGGTGGCGAGCAGCTCCAGGTCGTGCAGGGCGAACCCGACCGCGACCCGGTCGGCGGTCTCCAGCACCGCGCGCGCCTCGTGCGCGACCCGGCGCCACCGCATGCCCGGCCGGTACAGGTGCCAGGAGCCGTCCATCCGGAAGTGGCTGTGCAGGCTGCGGCCGTCGTCGAACCGGGTGAACAGGTGCTTGCCGACCGGGACGACACCGGTGACGGTCAGCCCGGCCAGGTCGTGCTCGACCAGCCGCGGGTGGCGCAGCTCGCCGCGCAGCAGCTCGTGCCCCGCCAGCGCGCTGTGCAGCCGCTTACCGGCCAGGTACACGGTGTCTCCCTCGGGCACGTCCGCGACGCTACCCGGGCGGGCCGGGTCCGGCCCGGGCTCAGTCGACGACGAGGGTCCGCAGCTGCGGCCACACCTGCGACCACGGACGCGTCATGCCCTCGCCCAGCCAGATGCGGTTGCCGTCGCCGAGGTCGGTGACCGGTCGCAGCGCCACCCCGGTGGGCGCCAGCAGGCCGGGGTCCCGGCCGAGGAAGATCACGACGTCGTGGTCGTCCGGGGGCGGGTCGAAGTAGCCGTAGCTGCGGTTGCCGCTGTACCCGGGCGGCAGGCCGAGCGCGGGGTCGGCGGTGTCGACGTAGGCGGCGAAGATGTACGAGCCGCCCACCACGACGGCGCGGTCCCGCTGGTCCGGGGGCAGCCCGTCGCGGACGCGGGCGACCTCGCCGACGATCCGCTCCGGTACGGCGGGGTCGGCCGCCCCGGCGCTCGCGGACAGCATCGCCGCGGCGAGGGCGACCGACAGCATCCCGGCCGGCCACGCCACCCAGGACCACCGCCGTCGCCCGGCCCCGCGCCGCTCCTGGAACCACACCGCCCCGAGCGCGGCGACGGCACCGTGCAGACCGCACAGGTAGTAGGCACGCCCCACGGTCACCGCGAACACGATCCACAGCACGAGGAAGGTCACCGCGACGAAGCGGTACGGCCGCAGCCGCGGCGTCGTGAACGCCGCGACCGCCCCCACCACGACGAGCACGGTGCCGAGCAGCCCGGCCAGCAGCAGCATCGCCACCGCGTTGGGGCCCGGCCCGCCGAACAGGACCGACTCCTGCGCGACGACCGAGGTCATGCGCAGCTGAGGCCAGCCGTGCATGGCCTGCCACACCAGCGTCGGTGACGCGATCAGTGCACCCAGCAGAGCGGCCCACCAGAACGCGGGCCGTCGCAGCATCGCCCGCGGCCCGGCCACGCCGATCGCGAGGACCAGCACCGCGCCCAGCAGGATGACCTGGAACTTCGTCAGCGCGGCCAGGCCGAGCAGCGGGCCGACGGCGAGGAGCAGCCGGTCGTCGCGGACCCGGGTCCAGCGCACCAGCAGCCACAGCAGCAGCGCCCACTGCAGCGGTTCCAGCGAGTACGGCGTCAGGAAGTGCCCGAACAGCGTCACCCACAGCCCGGTGGCCTGGGCGAGCGCGGTGAGGACCTGGGCGCGGCGGTCGCCACCCAGCTCGCGGGCGATCAACGCGGCGACGACGACCGCGCCCGCCGTCGCCAGCGACGGCACGATCCGCAGCACCCCGTTCACCCCGGGTGCGAGGACGTCGGCGAGCCCGGCCAGCGCCGGTGCGACCGGGGGCTGGTCGGCCGACCCCCAGTCGAGGTGGTGCCGCCCGATCGCCAGCATCAGCGCCTCGTCGAACCAGTACCCGCGCCCCAGCGCCCCCATGACGAGGTGGACGACGGCCACCACCCCGGCGACGATCCCGACGGGCAGCCGCGCGAGCCGCGGAACCGCCGTGGGCGCAGCGCCGGAGTCCCGGACCGTGGTCGACGACGTCATGTGTCCCCCCGAGCGACGACGTGGACGCCGGCGGTCCCGGGCCCGGCGCCATCAGACCCCGGGGGGTCCGTCCGGTGCAGCGGGCATCGGGCGGTGGACGATCGACTTCGGTCTACCGGCGGCCCACCCTCCGGTCAGCCGCGCGGGGCGCTGCGGGCGATCCGCAGTGCCCACAGCACCAGCGGGACCTGCAGCGGCAGCCGACCCCAGCCGATCGCCCGGTACAGCGGGTCCTTGCGGTTCCAGTGCAGCGCCATCGACACGTTCGCCGGGAACACCGCCGCGAACAGCGCTGCCGCGGCCCAGCCGCCGGCACGCCGGGTCCGCGGATGCGCGACCGCCGCGGCGACGGCGCCCTCGGCGGCCCCGGAGGCGTAGGTCCAGAACCGGGGCTCCCCGGGCAGGCTGCGCGGCACGATCGAGTCGAACGGCTCGGGCCGCACCACGTGCAGGACGGCGGCGGTGCCGAGCAGCCCCGCGAGCCCGAGAGCGAGACGCCGGTCACGGGACGGGGTGCCGGGGGAGCG
>NZ_WWFY01000145.1:0-3655 GCF_009864975.1 Pseudonocardia sp. SID8383 | reverse complement strand
CCCCGCTGCCCGGGAGGGCGCGTGGTGCGGTCGTGACCGGGCGGGGGCCCCGTCCCGGGACGGTCAGTCCTCGGGCGGGGCCTCGCCCAGCTCGTCGGCCTCCGCACCGGCGGCGGCGATCTCCTCCTTGACCACCCCGTAGGCGACCCCGGGCCCGTAACCCTTGCGCGCGAGCATGCCGACCAGCTTGCGGGCGCTGGACTGCCGCTCCTCGCGGCTCCCGACGGGCAGGCTCCGCAGCCGCCGTACGACGAGCTCGCGGGCCCGGTCGCGTTCGGAGTCGTCGTCGATGCCGGTGAGCGCCTCGTCGGCGATCTCGCGGTCGACGCCCTTGCGGTGCAGCTCCATCGCGATCGCCCGCTTGCCGAGGCCGCGGTGGCGGTGGCGGGACCGGACCCACTGTTCGGCGAAGGCCTGGTCGTCGACGAGTCCGACCTCGTCGAACCGGTCGAGGACGCGGTGCGCGACCTCGTCGGGGATCTCCTTGCGACGCAGCGCGTCGCCGAGCTCCTTGACCGTGCGGGCGCGGTCGGTGAGCAGGCGCAGGCAGATGTCGCGGGCGCGGGTCTCCTGCTCCTGCGGTGTCTCGACGCGTGGGGTGACGTCCTCACCCCGACGTCTCCCCCGGCCACGGCCCTCACCGCGGCGCCGGCCACGGGGGGTGGTGCTCTCCTCGACCGGGTCCGGCCCGGTGCCCTCGGGCACGGCGGCCGTGGCGTCCCGGTCGGTCGCGCCCGCCGCGGCGGCCGGACGCCGACGCGGGGTCGCGCGGTCGCGACGGGGTCCGCTGCGGCGGGCGCCCCGTCCGGACAGCTCCTCGAAGGAGACCACACGGGGTGAGCCGGGTCCCGCATCGTCGACGCCGTCGTCGGCGCTCCCACCGGAAGCCGGGTCGGGGTGGGGGTCGGGGTCGTCGAGGGTCAGCCTGCGGACCGGGGCGGGGGCCGCCGCCCCGTCCGTCGCGCCGTCCGCCGCCGGTCCCGTGGACCAGGCAGCCGGCGGTTCGGTCGCCGTCGTGGGGGCCTCGTCGGCACCGCTCAGCGCGGCGAACGAGACCTGGTGGGGGCTCGTGTCCCAGCCGGGGACGCCCGGGGGCTCGGCGACGGACTCGTCCGGCTCACCGCCGGTCGGGTCGGCGGTCCGGATCGCGGGCGGATCCTGCTCGTCGGTGACCGACGGGGTCACGCCGAACAGGTCGTCGAGCGGGACGGTGCGGGGCCTGGTCGGCTCCGCACCGTCCCGTCCGGACGTGCCTCCGGACCCGTCGCGCTCGCCGGTCACGCTCAGAAGTCGACCGGGGCCGGGAGGGGCTCGACCGGGCTGGTCTCCTCGGCGTCGACGACGGCGCCGATCCCCAGCTTCTCCTTGATGCGCTTCTCGACCTCGGCGGCGACGTCCGGGTTCTCCTTGAGGAACTTGCGGGCGTTCTCCTTGCCCTGCCCCATCTGGTCGCCCTCGTAGGTGTACCAGGCACCGGACTTGCGGATGATCCCCTGCTCGACGCCCACGTCGATCAGCGAACCCTCCTTGGAGATGCCGACGCCGTAGAGCACGTCGAACTCCGCCTGCTTGAACGGCGGGGCCACCTTGTTCTTCACGACCTTGACCCGGGTCCGGCTGCCGACCATGTCGGTGCCGTCCTTCAGGGTCTCGATGCGGCGGATGTCCATGCGGACCGACGCGTAGAACTTCAGCGCCTTACCACCGGTCGTGGTCTCCGGGGACCCGAACATCACGCCGATCTTCTCGCGCAGCTGGTTGATGAAGATCGCGGTGGTGCCGGAGTTGCTGAGCGCACCGGTGATCTTCCGCAGCGCCTGGCTCATCAGCCGGGCCTGCAGGCCGACATGGCTGTCGCCCATCTCGCCCTCGATCTCGGCGCGCGGCACGAGCGCGGCCACCGAGTCGATGACGATGATGTCGAGCGCGCCGGAGCGGATCAGCATGTCCGCGATCTCCAGCGCCTGCTCACCGGTGTCCGGCTGGGAGACCAGCAGGTCGTCGGTGTCGACGCCGAGCGCCTTGGCGTACTCCGGGTCGAGCGCGTGCTCGGCGTCGATGAACGCCGCGACGCCTCCGGCGGCCTGCGCGCTCGCGACGGCGTGCAGCGCGACGGTCGTCTTGCCACTGGACTCCGGGCCGTAGATCTCGACGACGCGGCCGCGCGGGATGCCCCCGACGCCGAGCGCGACGTCGAGCGCGATGGAGCCCGTGGAGATGGCACTGATCGGGACGCGGGTCTGGTCGCCCAGGCGCATCACCGATCCCTTGCCGTGGTTCTTCTCGATCTGGGCGAGGGCGAGTTCGAGCGCCTTGCCGCGGTCCGGAGCGGACATCTCTTGACTCCTCGCTGGTGGTCGACGATCGGGTCCTGCTGGTGTCTTTCGGGGAGGCACACCACAACGGTATGGGGTACCCCTGACAGTTACGGGCCCGGATCGGCGCCTGTGGACAACTCGTCCGACACCGCGCCGCAGGACCGGTACCGCGAGCCCTGGCGGAACCGTAGACGAACACGCGTTCGATCCGACACCGCGACACGCCGACCGGGCACCCACGGGAGCCGAGCGGTCACCAGGACCGCCCGGGGCGCCGCTACCGCCGTGCGGGTGGGACCTCGTAGGCCGCGCAGACCGCGCGCCAGACCCGGCGCAGGTCGAGACCCGCCTCGATCGCCTGCTCGACGGTCCGGCCGCCGAGGTCGGCGAAGACGTGGTCGCGGGACAGCGACGCCGCCCGCACCGGCCCGAACTCGCCCTCCATCAGTTCCCGGAAGTGGCTCAGTCGCACGCCCGCGAGGGTAGACGGGTCACCCGTTCCGTGTGGTGTCCGCCCGTTGACGGCCCCGGAGCCGGTAGCCTGGGTGATATGTCCGAACTGCTCGCGACCGTCCCGGTCGACGTCGCCGACGAGGTCCTCGCGACGACCGGCATCGGGTCGCCCCTGGCGTGGCAGGTCGTGTCGCTGCTCGCGCTGCTGTCCGCGCTGGTCGTGCTGGTGCGCTGGTGGCTCCACCAGCGCCGTCGCTGAGGGTCCCGCTCAGCCGGCCGCCGGGCGTCCCGTGCGGGCCGAGCGTGCTGCCACCAGCAGGAACGGCACCGTCGCCACGACCACCAGCGCGCCGAGCAGCGCGTAGGACGACACCGTCACGAGCACCCCGGCCACGATCCCGGCGGCGGCGCCGACCAGGTTCATCGCCACGTCCACCGAGCCCTGCACCCGCGGCCGGTCGGCCACCGCCAGCGACGCCGTGAGCTGCGCCGATCCGCCCACCACCGCTGCCGACCAGCCCAGACCGAGCAGCACCAGGCCCACCGACAGCAGGCCGGTCGAGGTCGGCGCGGCGAGGGCGCAGACCACCCCCGCCAGCGGCAGCAGCACCCCGGCACCGGCCAGCACCCGCGCCGGTCCGAGCCGGTCGGCGAGCCACCCGAACAACGGGCTGAGCGCGTACATCCCCGCGATGTGCAGGCTGATCACCAGCCCGACGACCGACAGCGCCGCGCCGCCGTGGTCCATGTGCACCGGGGTCATCGACATCAGCCCGACCATCACCGCGTGCCCGAGCACGATGCCGACGGCGCCGAGCAGCGCGGGGCGCGAGGCCCGCAGCACCGCCCACGGCCGCACCGCCACGGCCCCGGGCGCGCCGGCC
>NZ_WWFY01000144.1:0-4002 GCF_009864975.1 Pseudonocardia sp. SID8383 | reverse complement strand
TACGGCCCGCGCGACGGTGAGGGCCAGCCCGGCGGCCCGGGTGGTGGCGCCCCAGTGCTTCGCCGCGAGGGTCCAGCCCGCGCCCGCGGCGCCGTGGTCGCGTTCGCCGCGCAGCCGTCGCACCAGGTCGCCGGTGTTGATCAAGACCGGGCAGGCGGTGCCGCACATGCCGTCGACGGCGCAGGTGTCGACGCCGTCGTAGGCGTAGTCGGCCTCCAGCTCGGCGAGCAGGGCCTCGTCGCCCGCGGCCCGGGCGGCGGCCATCTCGCGGCGCAGCACGATCCGCTGCCGCGGGGTGGTGGTCAGGTCACGGCTGGGGCAGACCGGCTCGCAGAACCCGCACTCCACGCAGCGGTCCACCTCGGACTCGACTGCCGGGGCGGACTTGAGTCCGGCCAGGTGCGCGGTCGGGTCGTCGTCGAGGACGACGCCGGGGGAGAGGATCCCCTGCGGGTCGCAGAGCCGCTTGATCTCCCGCATGACCTCGTAGAGCTCGTCGCCGTACTGGCGGCGGACGAAGGGCGACATCATCCGGCCGGTGCCGTGCTCGGCCTTGAGCGTCCCGCCGTGGGCCAGCACGAGGTCGACCATGTCGTCGGTGAACCGGCCGAAGCGGTCCCGGCCGCCCGCCGTGCCCGAGTCGTCGAGGTCCTCGGTGAGCATGAAGTGGACGTTGCCGTCCTTGGCGTGCCCGAAGATCACGGCGTGGTCGTAGTCGTGCTTCGCGAACAGCGCGATCAGGCCCTCGCAGGTCGCGAGCAGGTCCGGGACGGGTACGGCGACGTCCTCCAGCAGCGCCGCGGTGCCCGGCGGGCGGGCGCCGGCGACCTTGGCGTAGAGCGCCTTGCGCAGCGTCCACAGCCCGGCCTTCGCGACCGGGTCCGCGGACAGCTCCCGCGGGCCCCGCAGCGGCAGCCCGGAGATCAGCCCGGAGGCGTCCCCGGCGAGCTGGGTGACCTCCTCGACGGTGTGCCCGCGGTACTCCACGAGGAACGCGGCGTGCTCGTCGACGGTCAGCGAACCGAGGAGGGGGACGGCGTCGACCGCAGCCCCATCGCCCTGTCCGACCCGCAGCGACGTCGCGTCCAGCAGCTCGATCGTCGCCGCGCCCGAGTCCACCAGGCCGGGCAGCGCGCGGTTGGCGGCGGCGAGGTCGTCGAACACCAGCAGCCCGGTGCGGGTGTGGGCGAGCACCGGGACGGTGCGCATGGTGATCGAGGCGAGAAACGCCAGCGTCCCCTCCGAGCCGACGAGCAGCCGGGCCAGGATCTGCACCGGGTCGTGGTGGTCGAGGAAGGAGTTCAGGCCGTAGCCCATGGTGTTCTTCAGCGAGAACTGGCGCTCGATCTCGGTGCGCAGCGCCGCGTCGCCGCGGAGCCGGTCGCGCAGCCGCGCCAGACCCGCCCACAGCCGGGGCTCGCGGGCGCGCAGCTCGTCGTCGGCGCCGGGGGCACCGGTGTCCAGCGTGGTGCCCGAGGGCAGGACGAACTCGACGGAGTCCAGCAGCGCGTAGCTGTTCGCGGCGGTGCCGCAGGCCATGCCCGAGGAGTTGTTCGCGACGACCCCGCCGAGGGTGCAGGCGACCTCGCTGGCCGGGTCCGGGCCGAGCATCCGGCCGTACCGGGCCAGGCGGGTGTTGACCGAGCGCACCGTCGCGCCCGGCCCGACCCGCACCCGGGCGCCGTCGCCCTCGATCTCGATGCCGCGGAAGTGGCGGCGGACGTCGACGAGGATGCCGTCGGTGACGGCCTGGCCGGACAGGCTCGTCCCGCCGGAGCGGAAGGTCACCGGCACCCCGCCCGCGGCGCGGAACAGCGCGGCGACCTCGGCGGCGCTCGATGCCGTCACCACCGCGGCCGGGGTGCGGGCGAAGTGCGACGCGTCGTGCGCCATCCGGAGCCGGTCGATCGCCCGGGTGGCGACGGCGGCGGGCCGGACCGCGGCGGCGAGCCGGTCGTGCAGGGCGTGCAGGGCCGGGCGGCCTGCCGGGTCGGTGGGCGGTGTCTCCGCGGGCGATCCGGTGAGGGTCACGGTGGTGCTCCTGGCGTGTGGTGGGACGCGCGTGCACCCACCCTGCCCCAGGGTCAGCCCCGTGCCGAGGGGAAGTTCGGGGGACGCTTCTCGCGCAGCGCGGCGGCGCCCTCCACCACGTCGGGGCCCATGAAGGTCAACATCTCGTAGGCGGCGGACTGCTCGAAGGCCGGTCCGGCGCTGCGCAGCCACGAGTTCAGCGCCCGCTTGGTGAGCCGGATGGCCTGCTGGGAGCCGGTGCCCAGGGCGTGCGCGACCCGCAGCGCCTCGTCGAGGACCTGCTCGCGCGGCACCGCCTTGGCGACCATCCCGAGCCGCTCGGCCTCGGCGCCGGTGACCATCTCGCCGGTCAGCAGGTAGTAGCGGGCCTTCGCCATCCCGGCCAGCAGCGGCCAGATGATCGCGGCGTGGTCCCCGGCGGCGACGCCGAGCTTCACGTGGCCGTCGCCCAGCTTCGCGTCCTCGGCGACGATCGCGATGTCGGCGAGCAGCGCGACGACCACCCCGGCGCCGACGGCGACCCCGTTGATCGCCGACACGACCGGCTTCTCGCAGTCGATGATGTTCCAGACCAGGTCGGACATCTCCCGGAGCATGTGGGCGACGCGCTCGTGGTCGCCGGCCATCCGCTCGACCATGCCGAGGTCCCCGCCCGCGGAGAACGCCCTCCCGGCCCCCGTGATCACCGCGACCCGGGTGGCGGCGTCGGACGACACGTCCCGCCAGACCCGCGTGAGCTCGCCGTGCAGGACCTCGTCGGCGGCGTTGTACTTGGCCGGGTTGTCGATGGTGATGAGCAGGACGCCGTCGTCGCGGCGCTCGAACCGCAGCTGGGTGTAGGTGCTCGGGTCGAGGGTCATGGGGGTCCTCCCGGGGGCTGCGGTCAGAGCATGGACAGGCCGCCGCTGACGCTGACGGTCTGCCCGGTGAGGTAGTCGGCGTCGGGGGAGGCGAGGAAGGCGACGGTGGCGGCGACGTCCTCGGGGCGGGCCAGGCGGCGGAACGGGATCGCCTTCACCAGGGCGTCGCGCAGCCGGTCGTTCCCCTCGACGACGTCGGCGAACAGCGCGGTGTCGGTGGGCCCGGGGCACACGCAGTTGACGTTGACACCGTGCCGGGCGACCTCGCGGGCGAGGGTCTTGGTGAACGCGATGACCCCGCCCTTGGCGGCGGAGTAGACCGCCTCGCCGCTGGACCCGACGCGGCCCGCCTCGGAGGCGAGGTTCACCACCGTCCCGGACCCCTGCGCGATCAGGTGCGGGACGACGGCGTGCGCGGTGTGCAGCACCCCGAACAGGTTGATCCGCACGATCCGGTCCCAGTCGGCCGGGTCGGAGTCGACGAACGCGCCGACCTTGTCCCAGCCGGCGTTGTTGATCAGCACGTCGATCCGGCCGAGGTCGCCGCGGACCCGCTCGACGGTGTCGCGCACGGCGTCGGGGTCGGCGACGTCGAGGGCGTACGCGGTCCCGGCCCCGCCCAGCTCCGCGGCGGTCGCGGCGGCGGTGTCGCCGTCGAGGTCGGTCACCACGACCCGGGCGCCCTCCCCGGCGAGCCGCAGTGCGGTGGCGCGGCCGATGCCGCGCCCGGCCCCGGTGACGAGCACCGTCCGGTCGTCCATCCTGCCCACGGGCCGGTCCACCTCCTGGTCGCCGACACCGGTGTCGGACCCCGCCCACGATGACGACACCGGCCCCCATGGTCAATCTTCGCCGGCGGGTCCGTGACGCCGGGCCGGGTCAGCGCACCACGGGCAGCGGGCCGGAGGGCCGGTCGAAGAACAGCGGGAGGGTCTCCTCGCGCGGGTCGGGGGTCCGGGGAGGACCCCGGTCGTGGGCTCGGCGTCCCGGCGCGGACGACGCATCCGCGGGAGGACGCCGGTCGGTGGCTCGGGCTCCTCGGACGGCGGGCGCATCCGCGGCAGGACGCCCGTGGGCGGCTCGGGTCCGTCGGCGGGGTCCCCGGCGGGCC
>NZ_WWFY01000143.1:0-4470 GCF_009864975.1 Pseudonocardia sp. SID8383 | reverse complement strand
CCGGCGCGCGCACCCTGGCCGAGGCCGAGCGGGTGGCGTCGGCCGTCGTGGCCAGCCCGGTGCTGGCGCTGGCCGGGGTCGGCGGCTACGAGGGGGCGCTCGCGCACGACCCGTCGGAGGCGTCACTGGCGACCGTCCGCGCCTATCTCGACGACCTCGCCGAGCTGCACCGCCGGCTCGCCCCGTCCTACGGGACCGACGAGGTCGTGGTCACTGCGGGCGGCAGCGCCTACTTCGACCAGGTCGTCGCCGCGCTGGCCGGGCTCGCCGACACGCGCACCCGCGTCGTGCTGCGCTCGGGCGCCTACCTCGTCCACGACGACGGCTTCTACCGCGGCATCTCCCCGCTGGCCCGCGACGACGAGCAGCGCCCGTTCCGCTCGGCCATGCACGTGACCGCCCGGGTGGTGTCGACCCCCGAGCCCGGCCTGGCGCTGCTCGACGCGGGCAAGCGCGACGTCCCGTTCGACGAGGGGCTGCCCGAGCCGCAGCGGATCGCCGACGACCTCGGGTCGCCCTCGCGGCCGCTGACCGGGACGGTCACCGCCGTCAACGACCAGCACGCGTTCCTGCGCACCGAGGAGCAGGTCCGGATCGGGCAGGTCGTCCGGCTCGGGCTCTCGCACCCGTGCACCGCGTTCGACAAGTGGCGCTGGATCCCGGTGCTGGACGGCACCGACCCCGACCCGCAGGTCGTCGAGCTCGTCCGGACGTTCTTCTGATGGGCACGCTGCTGCGCGGCGGCACCGTCGTCGACGGGACCGGCGGGCCCCGGTACACCGCGGACGTGCTCGTCGAGGGCGACCGGATCGCCGCGGTCGGGCCGGACGCGGCCGGACGGGCCGAGCGGGTCGTCGAGGTGGACGGGATGGTCGTCGCCCCCGGGTTCGTCGACATGCACGCCCACTCCGACCTGCGCCTGCTCACCGAGCCCGCGCACCTCGCGAAGGTCTCCCAGGGCGTGACGACCGAGGTCATCGGCCAGGACGGGCTGTCCTACGCCCCCGTCGACGACGCCGTGCTGCCCGTGCTGCGCCGCGCGATCGCCGGCTGGAACGGCGACCCCGGCGCGGACTTCTTCACCTGGCGCACCGTCGCGGAGTACCTGAACCGGCTCGACGAGGGCATCGCCGGCAACGCCGCCTACCTCGTCCCGCACGGCACCGTCCGCGCGCTGGTCTGCGGCTGGGACGACCGCCCCGCCACCCAGGCGGAGATCGCCCGGATGGCCGACGTCGTCCGCACCGGCATGGACCAGGGCGCGGTCGGTCTCTCGGCCGGGCTCACCTACACCCCCGGCATGTACGCCGACGGCGCCGAGCTCGCCGCGCTGTGCGCGGCGGTGGGGGAGCGGGGCGGCTTCTTCTCCCCGCACCACCGCAGCTACGGCGCGGGCGCGCTGGAGGCCTACGCCGAGATGGTCGACGTCGCCGAGCGGTCCGGGTGCGCGCTGCACCTGGCCCACGCCACGCTCAACTTCGGCCCCAACAAGGGCCGGGCCGGGGAGCTGATCACGCTGCTCGACGCGGCCGTCGCCCGCGGCGTCGACATCACCCTCGACACCTACCCGTACCTGCCGGGTGCGACGACGCTGTCGGCGATCCTGCCCAGCTGGTGCCAGTCCGGCGGCCTCGACGCGGCCCGCGAGCGGCTGCGCGACCCGGCCGCACTCGCCCGGATCCGCGAGGACCTGGAGGTCCACGGCTCCGACGGCTGCCACGGCGTCGTCGCCGAGTGGGAGACGATCGAGATCAGCGGGGTCACGAACCCCGAGCTCGCCGGGACGGTCGGGCGCACGGTCGCCGACATCGCGGGCGCGACCGGAGCGGATCCGTTCGACACCTGCGTGGACATCCTGCTCCGCGACGACTTCGGGACCGGCATCCTGCAGCACGTCGGGCACGAGGAGAACGTCCGCGCGATCATGCGCCACCCGCGGCACACCGGCGGCAGCGACGGCCTGCTCGTCGGGGCGAAGCCGCACCCGCGGGCCTGGGGGACCTTCCCCCGCTACCTCGGCCACTACTGCCGCGAGCTCGGGCTGTTCTCCCTGGAGGAGTGCATCCACCACCTCACCGGACGCGCCGCCGACCGGCTCCGCCTGGCCGACCGCGGTCGCGTCCGGCCGGGCCTGGCCGCCGACCTGGTCGTGTTCGACCCGGACACCGTCACCGACACCGCCACCTTCGCCGAGCCCGCCCAGCAGGCGGCCGGCATCCCGTACGTGCTGGTCAACGGAGCCTTCGCGATCGACGGCGGGGAGCGCACCGACGCGCTCGCCGGTCGCGCGCTGCGCCGCCGGGCCGACGGCCGCACCGCACCGGGCACCCACCCCACCGGAGGACGACGATGACCTTCCTCGACTGGCTGCAGAACGACACGGCCGGCCTGCTCACCCTCGCCGCCGTCAGCGTCGCGCTGCTGCTGATCATGATCATGCGACTACGGCTGGAGCCGTTCATCGCGCTCATCGTCACCGGCGTGCTGGTCGCGCTCGTCGCGGGCGTGTCGGTCACCGACCTCGTCGGCACCCCGATCAAGGCGTCGGACTCGCTGTTCGAGACCGGCTTCGCCGGGATCCTCGGCCACATCGCCCCGATCATCGGGCTGGGCACCGTGCTCGGCGCGATCATGGAGCGCTCCGGTGGCGCGGACGCCCTGACCGAACGGCTGCTCCGGCTGTTCGGGCCGAAGGGCGCACCGCTCGCGATGGGTGTCACCGGGCTGGTGCTCGGCATCCCGGTGTTCTTCGACATCGGCATCTTCGTGCTCGCGCCGCTGGTCTACGTGGCCGCGCGCCGCGGCGGCCGCTCGCTGGTCCTCTATGCGATGCCGATGCTCGCCGGGCTGTCGATGACCCACGCGTTCCTGCCGCCGCACCCCGGACCGGTCACCGCGGGCGGGCTGCTCGGCGTCGGGATGGGCTGGGTGATCGCGATGGGCCTGCTGTGCGGCGTTCCCGCCTGGCTGGTCAGCGGCGTCTGGTGGGGCTCGTTCATCGGACGGCGGATCCAGGTCGGCGTGCCCGAGGACCTGCCCGGTGGGGCCGCCCCGGCCGCCGCCGCCCCCGGCCCGGCCGGTTCCGCGCGCGACGCCGGCGACGGCAACGGCGACGGTGACCCGGGCGGCGGGACGGGTGGTGTCCGCACCGCGGAGACGGCCGGCCCGCAGACCGCGGTGGCGGTGGCCGCGCCCCCGTCGGTCGCGCTCATCTCCTCGATCATCGCGGTCCCGCTGGTGCTCATCCTCGCCGCGACCGTCGCGGGGGTGACGCTCCCCGAGGGCACGGTGTTCCGCGACGTCCTCGTGCTGCTCGGCACCCCGGCCATCGCGCTGACGCTGTCGGTGCTGCTCGCGCTGTACCTGCTCGGCATCCGGCGCGGGACGTCGATGGCCGAGCTCGGCCGGATCTCCGGCGAGTCGCTGCGCCCGGTCGGGATGATCCTGCTCGTCGTCGGGGCGGGGGCGTTCTTCGGCAAGGTCCTGCAGACCACCGGCGTCGGCGACGCACTGGCCGGCTCGATGACCGCGATCGGGCTGCCGGTGATCGCCTCGGCGTACCTGATCAGCGCGGCGCTGCGGATCGCCCAGGGTTCGGCGACCGTCGCCATCGTGACGACGGCGGGCATCATCGGCCCGACCGTCGCCGCGGGCGGCTACAGCCAGCCGCAGCTCGCGCTGATCGTCGTCGCCGTGTCGGCCGGGTCGATCATCGCCAGCCACGTCAACGACGGCGGGTTCTGGATCGTCGCCAAGTACTTCAACATGACGGTGAAGCAGACCCTGATGACCTGGACGGTGCTGGAGACGATCCTGTCGGTCGTCGGGTTCGCCGCGGCCGCGCTGGTGTGGGCCGTCGTCTAGGAGCGCAGCGGGTCGGCGTCGAGCGTGACCGGCGCGCCGTGCGGCGTCGCGACGGCGGCACGCAGCCAGGCGCCGGTCCGCTCCTCGACCGAGCCGCGGTCGGCGACGCCGAGCCCGTCGAGCAGGTGCTCCAGCGCGGCGAGCCAGGCGTCCCAGTAGTCCAGGCCGGTGTCCAGCTCGCCGCCCAGGGTCTCGGCGAACTCCTGCCGGTCCAGCGTCCCGGTGTCCTGCAGGGCCACGGCCAGCGCGAACGCGCTCGCCTGCCACGGCTCGTCGAAGACCGGGCCGTCAGGCGGGCTCAAGGTAGGACTCCCAGGCGTCGACGGAGACGGTCGTGGTCGGGTCGGCGTCCGGGCCCCACAGCTCGGGGCCGGTGAACACCACGGTGTAGAGCGGCTCCGGGCACTCGCCGTGGCCGTGCGCGCGGGCGTCGGGCAGCACGTGGGTCCCGCGGTGGGTCTCGACGGTCCCGCAGCGACCGCGGACGTAGCGGGGGAGCCGGGTGTGCCCGCGCGGGTGCATCACCCGGGCCCGCACGCGGTCGCCGGGGGCGAACCGGGGCGGGCCGGTGTCGTCGCGCTCGGTCGGGGCGCCGGTGGCCAGCAC
>NZ_WWFY01000142.1:0-17452 GCF_009864975.1 Pseudonocardia sp. SID8383 | reverse complement strand
CGGGCCTCCTCACCGGCGGCACCGGAGGCCGGACCACCCCCGCCCCCTGCCCCACCGGCTCGGGTGGCGCGGCCGATCCCGCGCCCGCCACCGGGAGCACCCCGGAGGCGGGCGGTGCGACCACCGACGGTGCGACGGCTGCCGAGGGCACCACCGCGGCGGCGAAGCTGGGCTGGGGCCGGCCGGTCCGCGCCGACGAGTTCGACAACGGCACGGACGGCTGGAGCATCTACGACGGCGCCGGGCACGCGGGCAACGGCCGTCGCACCCCGGACGCGGCCGCGGTGGCCGACGGCGTCCTGACGATCACCGGCGACAGCCAGGGCAACACCGCGGGCATGGCGTGGAAGGAGGGCTCCCAGCAGTACGGACGCTGGGAGGGGCGGGTGCGCGCGCCGGTCGGGGACCCGTCGTACAACGCCCTGCTTCTGCTCTGGCCCACCGCGGAGAACTGGCCCGAGGGCGGCGAGCTCGACTTCATGGAGATGATGGACCCCGAGCGGCAGAAGACCAACGCGTTCTTCCACTACGGCGCGGACAACTCCCAGGTCGAGGGCTCGGTCGAGATCGACGCGACGCAGTGGCACAACTGGGCCCTGGAGTGGACGCCGGACCGGATCACCGCCTACGTCGACGGCGAGAAGTGGTTCGAGACCACCGAACAGAAGGTGCAGCCGCCGGGGCCGATGCACCTGTGCATCCAGCTCGACTGGTTCCCCAAGGGCGGGTCGGGGAAGGAGACGCAGATGCAGGTCGACTGGGTCCGCCAGTACACCCTCGACGGGGGCGCCGCCGGCGGAGCGAACGGCGGAGCTGCGGACGGCGGCAGCGCCACCGGCAGCGGGGGGACCACGGGCTCGACCGGTTGAGTCCGACCATGATCACCGGTTGTGGAGTACGGAGGTACGCGAAGCGCACCCTGCGCTCCACAACCGTCGATCATGGAGCACCCGGCCGACCCCGCCGCGGGAGGTGGCCCGGACTTCTCAGCTCCCCCACAGCCGTCCCCTCCTAGGCTGCCGCCGACCCACCGTCGACGAGTGAGGAGGGGGTCGTGCCGGAACAGACGGAGCAGGAGCCCGAGCACGACCCCGAGGCACCGTCGCGACGCCGCTGGCCCGCCGTCGTCGGCATCGTGGCGGGTCTGGCCGTGCTGGCCGGTGTCGTCACCGTCGCCACCGACCCGTCGCTGCTCACCGGCTCCTCGACCCCGACGCCCGCACCGTCGGCCCCGGCGACGCCGCCGGGCCGGATGCACGACCAGGAACGCCCGAGCGAGGTCGGCGAGCTCGACCCCGCGTCGCGCTCGGACACCGAGGCGGCGGTGCGCAACGGCTGGCGTCTCACCGACCACGACGAGTTCGACGGCGCCGCGCTCGACCGCACGCGCTGGAGCCCGTACACCGGGGAGACCACCGGCGGCAACGGTCGGCACCTCGCGGAGAACATCTCCGTACGCAACGGTCAGCTCGTCCTGACCAGCCGGGGGCGCACGTCCGCCGGTCTGGCCTGGCGCGGCGGCCAGCAGTACGGCCGCTGGGAGATCCGGGCGAAGACCAACCCCGCCGTCGGCTACGGCGACGTGGCGCTGCTCTGGCCGGACGCCGAGGACTGGCCCGAGGGCGGCGAGCTCAACTTCATGGAGATCCCGAAGCCGCAGCGCAACGAGACGCACACGATCGTCCACTACGGCGAGGACAACAGCCAGGTCGGCAAGACCGTCCGCGGCGACTTCACGCAGTGGCACACCTACGCCGTCGAGTGGCTGCCCGACCGGGTCGTGTTCTACATCGACGGCGCCGAGGTCTTCCGCACCACCGATCCGGAGCAGATCCCGCCGCGGTCGATGCACCTGGCGATGCAGCAGGACATCGGCCCCTACGGCGACGACTGGATCCCCGCGCCGGACGCGACCACGCCGGACTCGCTCGACTTCCAGGTCGACTGGGTCCGCATCTACGCGCCCTGACCCGCTCGGCGGCGGATCGGGTGTGACTGGGGAAAGAAGGAGGCCCCGGACCCTGTGGGGTCCGGGGCCTTCTCCTGTCCCGAACTGACGCGCCGCTCCCACCACGAAGCGACGAGATTGAGGTTAGCCTAACCTTCGTCGCGGGCGCAAGCGCGGGTTCTCAGCCGAGCAGTTCCCGCAACGGTCCCACGCCGAAGTACCCCACGAACAGCACCGCCACGACCCACATCAGCGGGTGGACCTGCCGCGCGCGACCGGTGGCCGCGGCGAGCGCGACGTAGCTGATGAAACCGGCGCCGATGCCGTTCGCGATCGAGTAGGTGAACGGCATGACCGTGATCGTCAGGAACACCGGGATCGCGGTGCGCAGGTCGTCGAGCGAGACCGAGGTGATCTGGCGGAACATCAGCGCGCCGACGACGACCAGCGCCGGGGCCGCGGCCTCCACCGGGACGATCGCGTACAGCGGCGTGAAGAACATCGCCAGCAGGAACAGGACACCGGTCAGCACGTTGGCCAGACCGGTCCGTGCGCCCTCGGCGATGCCGGCCGCGGACTCCACGAAGATCGTGTTCGACGACGCCGACCCCACACCACCGGCGACCGCGCCCGCGCCCTCGACGACCAGCGCCTTCCCGACGTCCGGGAGCTTGTCGTCGGAGTCGGTCAGGCCCGCCTGGCGGCCGAGACCGGTGAGCGTGCCCATCGCGTCGAAGAAGTTCGCCAGCACCAGGGTGAAGATCAGCAGGACGACGGTGATGACGTCGAGCCGGGAGAACGCCCCGAGCGAGACCTGCCCGACCAGCGACAGGTCCGGCAGCCCGACGATCCGGTCCGGGATGGCGGGCACGGCCAGCGACCAGCCGCCGGGGTTGGTCGGGCCGCCGGGGCCGACCCGGACGATCGCCTCGACGACGATCGCGATGATCGTGTTCACCACGACGCCGATGAGGATGCCCGCACGGACACCGCGGGCGACGAGCACACCGACGATGATCAGTCCGACGACGAAGACGAACGTCGGCCAGGAGGCGATGGAGCCGCCGGTGCCCAGTCCGACCGGGACCGTGGTGTTGGCCGCGTCGGGCAGCCGGCGCACGAAGCCGGAGTCGACCAGGCCGATCAGCGCGATGAACGCGCCGATGCCGACCGCGATCGCCGTCTTGAGCTCGGTGGGGACGGCGTTGAACACCGCCGTCCGGAAGCCGGTCAGGGCGAGGATCACGATGATGACGCCGTTGATGACGACCAGGCCCATCGCCTCGGGCCAGGTCATCAGCGGCGCGATGGTCACCGCCAGCAGGGTGTTGATCCCCAGGCCGGTGGCGATCGCGAACGGGTAGTTCGCGACGACGCCGAAGATGATGGTCATCACGCCCGCGACCAGGGCGGTCACCGCGGCGACCTGCGCGACCGGGAGGATCCCGCCCAGCGCGTCGGCCTTGGCCGACGGGTCGCCCGGCGTGACGCTGCCGAGGATCAGCGGGTTCAGGACGATGATGTAGGCCATCGCCATGAACGTGACGAGACCCCCGCGTAGCTCGCGGGAGACGGTGGAGCCGCGCTCGGACACGCGGAACAGGCGCTCGATCACGGCGACACACTAGACGCGGTGCAACACTGCGGGTTCCGTCCGTGCACCGTTTAGGCTACGGCCCCGTGACGGCCCACGACAGCGAGCGCGCGAGCGACCCCCCGCCCCCGCCGCCGTTGCCGGCGCGCTTCTACGAGTCCCCGCCGGTGATCCTCGGCGGGATGCTGCTGTGGGCGGTCGGCGCGGGCGTCGCCGCCGCGGTCGTGATGGTCACCGGTTCCGGCTTCGGTCCCGCGGACGGCGCGGGGGCGTGGTTCTGGACCTGCATCGCCGGTGTCGGCGTCGGCCTGTTCGGCGCCGCGGTGTTCTCGGCGCAGCGGGCCGCCGCCCGCCGCGGGGACCGGTCGGCGCAGCGCGGCGTCGAGCCGAGGTAGGTCATAGGCTCATCGGCATGACCGCGAACGACCGTCCGACCGCCGTCGTCACCGGGGCCTCCTCCGGGATCGGCGCCGCCACCGCCCGTGCGCTCGGCGCCGCCGGCTTCCACGTCGTGCTGGGGGCCCGCCGGGTGGAGCGCTGCGAGGAGATCGCGAAGGAGATCGACGGCACCGCACTGTCCCTCGACGTCACCGACCGGGGGTCCGTCCGCGCGTTCGCCGACGCCGTGCCCGAGGCGAAGCTGCTGGTCAACAACGCCGGCGGCGCGAAGGGCCTGGAGCCCGTCGCCGACGCCGACGAGGACGACTGGCGCTGGATGTGGGAGACCAACGTCGCCGGCACGCTGCGTCTGACGCAGGCGTTCCTACCGAAGCTGCGGGCGTCGGGCGACGGGCACATCGTCACGGTGACCTCGATCGCCGCGCTGGACTTCTACGACAACGGCGCCGGCTACACCGGTGCCAAGCACGCCCAGGCGATGCTGCACCGCACCCTGCGCGGAGAGCTGCTCGGCGAGCCGATCCGGATCACCGAGATCTGCCCCGGCATGGTGGAGACCGAGTTCTCCGAGGTGCGGCTGGGCGACGCCGAGAAGGCGGCCAAGGTCTACGAGGGCCTGACCCCGCTGACCGCCGACGACGTCGCCGACACGATCGTCTTCGCCGCGACCCGGCCGTCGCACGTCAACCTGGACCAGCTCGTGCTCAAGCCGCGTGACCAGGCGTCGGGCACGCGGCGGCACCGGCGCTAGAGGGTCTCCTCCGACCGGCGGTTCTGGTCGGCGTCGTCACCGGGGCTCTCGCTCCGGGCGGCGCCGGCGATGCGCTCCTCGGACTCGCGCAGGATCTGCTCGGCACCGGGTTCGGTGCCCTCCTCCTCCGGGAGCGGGGTGGCACGGCTGGCGGCGCGGTCGTCGGGGACGCTCATGGCGGGCGGGTACCCGCTAGGACAGCGCCGACAACCCCTTCCACTTCTCCCAGGACAGCGTCCAGTCCCACAGGTCGCCGTCGCGGGCGGAGAGCTGCACGGGGGTGCCGGTGACCTCGACCGGGTCGCCGTAGAGGACGGAGTCGTAGTACGCCTTGGCGTTCTCGACCGACAGGTTCACGCAGCCGTGGGTGACGTTCGCGGCCCCCTGCGCGGCGGCCGACACCGGGTTGGCGTGGATGAACTCGCCGTTGTTGCTCATCCGGACGGCCCACTTCTCGACGACGTCGTAGCCGTACTGCTGCGAGACCATCCGCTTGTCGGTGAACTTCTCGGTGACGACGTGGATGCCCGAGCGCGTGTTGCGGTTCGGGTCGTCGGCCAGGCCGTAGGACGCCGGGTAGTCCGCGATCTGCTTGCCGTCCCGGATCACGATCATCCGGAACGATCGGGCGTCGGCCTCGACGATCTGGGCGCGGCCGATCGCGAACGACGTGGTCAGGTCCTCGGCGCCGTAGCTGCCGCCGCCGTAGTCGACGCCCTTGAGCGGCGCGTCCACGGTCACCTTCGTGCCCGACGGCCAGTACTCCTTCGGCCGCCAGTGCACGCGCGAGCCGCCGTTCTCGTCGGGCAGCCAGCCCCACGCGCCCTCGACCTCCTTCGAGGTCGTGACCTCCAGGACCTTCTCGATCGCGGCGCGGTCCTCGACGTGCCGGTCGAACTGGATCTCGATCGGCGCCGCGATGCCGACGGTGCGGTCGTCGCCGATGTTCAGGGTGCCGCGCACGGTGTGGACGGGCTCCAGCGTCGCGACGGTGCCCTGCACAGGGGTCGCCGTGCCGTCCGGTGCGACGGCGCGCCCGTGCCAGGTGTAGGTGGAGGCGAAGTCCAGATCACCGCTGCTGGTCCAGGTGGTGCGGTCCGGGGACAGCGCGCCGTCGACGGCGTCGCCGTCCGGGCCGGTCAGCGACACCCCGTCCAGCGTGCCGCCCGCCGCGCGGACCGAGACCGGCTGTGCCGGGTTCGCCGACGACGCCGACGCGGCCGGCTGGTAGCTCACCTGTGGCCCGGCCGGGGCCGGGGCGGCCTGCGGCACCGCCGGGTCCTGCGGCGAGGCCGCGAGGGCCACCGCCCCGACGACGCCCAGCGCGCCGATCAGCACCACCACGACGATCAGTACCCGTCGCAACCGTTCCCCCGCGTACTCGATCTCCTGCGATGCGCACCGACCGTACGCCGGGATCCGGTCCACGTGATCGGCAGGAGGACGGTGCTCCCCCGTGCGGCGCAACGCGAACCGGACGTCGATGTACAGAGGGTGTCAGACGGTGCAGTCCACCAGCACCGGTTCGGGATGCAGGGTGACGCCGAACCGCTCGGCGACGCCGCCCTGCACCTCACGGGCCAGGGCCAGCAGGTCGGCCGTCGTCCCGTCGCCGCGGTGGGTCAGGGCCAGGACGTGCCGCGTCGACAGCGACACCCGGCCGCCGGGGCCGGCGTGCCCGCGGCCGAACCCGGCGTTCTGGATCAGCCCGGCGGCGCTGAGCTTGACCCGGCCCTCTCCCGCGGGCCACGCGGCCAGGCCGTCGACCTGCGGCGCCCGGTCCGTGGGCAGGATCGGGTTGGTGAAGAACGAGCCGGCCGACCAGGTGTCGTGGTCCTCGGCGTCGAGGACCATGCCCTTGCCACGGCGCAGCCCGAGCACCGCCTCACGGACGGCGGCCGGATCGGTCCGCGTCTCCGGGTCGACGCCGAGGGTGCGGGCGAGTTCGCCGTAGCGGATCGGGGCGGAGCGGCCGTCGGCGTGCAGCGCGAAGCGCACCCGCAGGACGATCGCGTCGTCGCTGCCCTTGAGGACGCTCGTGCGGTAGGCGAGCCCCAGTTCGGAGGCGGGCACGTGCTCGCGGACGGTGCCGGTGCGCCGGTCGTAGAGGTCGACGTCGACGAGCTGGTCGGCGACCTCGACGCCGTAGGCGCCCACGTTCTGCACCGGGGTCGCGCCGGTCCGCCCGGGGATACCGGACAGGCACTCCAGCCCGCCGAGCCCGTCGGCGACGGTCGCGGCGACGACGTCGTCCCAGTCCTCACCGGCCTCGACGGTCAGCAGCACCCGGTCGCCGTCGCGCTCGTGGCCGATCCCGCGCCCCGCCAGCAGCACGGCGGTCCCGTCGAACCCGGCGTCGGCGACGACGAGGTTCGACCCGCCGCCCACCAGCAGCACCCGTTCCCCGGCCCGGTCGGCCGCGGCGACGGCGTCGACCACCTCGGCCGCGCCCTCGGCGCGCACGATGCGGGAGGCCGGTCCGCCGAGGCGCAGTGTGGTGTGCGCACTGAGCATCGGGTCGACCGTTGTCGGAGCGGGGGAACTCACGACCGCAACGGTAGCCTTCGCCCATGCCGCGCTCGATCGACTACCGCGCAACGTCCGCGCACCCGGCCTCGAAGGTCTACGCGGCGATGGTCGACCGCGATCTCCTGGAGGAGCAGCTGCGTCACATCGGCGGCCCCGGGGCCGGGGTGACCGCCTACGAGACCACCGCCGACGGCGTCCGCTACACACTGCGGCACGGGATCCCGGGCGAGCACCTGCCGTCGATCGTGTCGTCGTTCGTACCCGGCGGGGACCTGCAGATCGACCGCAGCGAGCAGTGGCGGGCCGGCAGCGAGGGCGTCTACGACGGCACCGGCTCCGTGAAGGTCATCGGCACCCCCGCCACCGCACGGTCGGTGATGCGGATCGCCGACGTCGACGGCGGCAGCGAGGTCCGGATCCGGGCCGAGGTCACGGTCAAGGTCCCGCTGGTGGGTGCGAAGATCGAGCAGGCGGTCGCCGGGCAGATCGAGCAGCTGCTCGCCGCCGAGACCCAGTTCACCCTCTCCCGGATCTCCTGATGTCCCACTACGTGATCACCCTGTCCTGCCCGGACCGCACCGGCATCGTCGCGCGGATCAGCACGTTCCTCGCCGACCTCGGCGCCTCGATCACCGAGGCCGCGTACCACGCCGACGTCGAGGCCGGGGTGTTCTGCACCCGCCAGGTCGTCGACGCCGCGTCGGTCCCCTTCGACGTCGACGAGCTCCGCGCCCGGTTCGCCCCGGTCGCCGCCGAGCTGGGCGGTGAGCACCGCATCTCCGACACCGGCGTCCGCAAGCGCGCCGTGCTGCTGGTGACCCGCGACCAGCACTGCCTGCACGACATCCTCGGCCGGGTGTGGGCGGGCGAGCTGCCGGTGGAGATCACCCGCGTGATCGGCAACCACACGTCGCTGGAGCCGGTCGTCGCCGCGCACGGGGTGCCGTTCCACCACGTACCCTTCCCCGCGCCCGGCGACCCGGCCCGCGAGCAGGGCAAGGTCACCGCGTTCGAGGAGATCCGCAAGCTCGTCGACGACGACTCCCCCGACGCGATCGTCCTCGCCCGCTTCATGCAGGTCCTGCCCGCGCACCTGTGCGAGGCCTGGGCCGGGCGGGCGATCAACATCCACCACAGCTTCCTGCCGTCCTTCGCCGGGGCGCGGCCCTACCACCAGGCCCACCGGCGCGGGGTCAAGCTGATCGGCGCGACCTGCCACTACGCGACCGCCGACCTCGACGCGGGCCCGATCATCGAGCAGGACGTCGCCCGCGTCGACCACGGGGACACCGCGACCGACATGGTGCGACGGGGACGCGACATCGAGCGTCTGGTGCTGGCCCGGGGGCTGCGGTGGCACCTGGAGGACCGGGTGCTGATCCAGGGCAACCGGACCGTCGTCTTCCGCTGAGCCCGCAGCCCTGCCGCCCGGCCCGGCCGGGTCGGGTCGGGTCGCGCGCAGCGGAATGTCGCCGAGATGCATCTCAGCGGGAATTGTGGATCTCCGTGGCCCGCTGAGCTGCATCTCGGCGTACGTCCTTCGTTCGCGATGGCGACGGAGTCCGGCCGATCCGGTCCGACGGCCGGGGCAGCCGGCGCACGATCAGCACGTGACGATCCCCGGATGGCCCGAGGTGTTCCGCGGGACCGCGGCCGTGGCGGCGGGTCTCGTCACCCCCGACCTCCTGCGCGGGCCCCGCTACCGCCGGCTGCTCCCGGACACCTACGCGCCGGCCGACCTGCGCCCCGACCTACGGCTCCGCTCGCTCGCGGCGCACTGCTGGGCCGGGCCGGACGCCGTGCTCAGCGGGTACTCGGCCGCCGAGCTGCTCGGCGCGTCGTGCGCCCCGTGGGCTGCACCGGCCGAGGTGACCGTCGGCGCGGCGCACCCCGGAGCCCGCTCCCGTGAGGGTGTGCTCGTCCGTCGCGACGTCCTGCCCCCGGACGAGGTGACCGAGGTCCGCGGCGTACGGGTCACCACGCGTGTCCGCACCGCGTTCGACCTGGCGCGGCGTCTGTCACCGACCGAGGGTGTCGTCGCCGTCGACGCGCTGTCCCGCGGATCGTTCGCCCCGGACGTGCTGCTGAACCTCGCGGTCCGGCACGCCCACGCCCGGGGTGTCCGGCGGGTCGTCGACGCGTCGGTGTGGGCCGACCCGCGCGCCGGATCCCCGCCCGAGACCCGGCTCCGGCTGGTCCTCGTCCGGGGTGGCCTCCCGCGGCCGGTGCCCCAGCACCCGGTCCTCGACGACGTCCGGCGCACGGCGCTGTGGCTGGACCTGGCCTACCCGGACCACCACCTCGGCGTCGAGTACGACGGCGGCGGCCACTTCGCGACGCCCGAGGCGGCCCGCGCCGACGCACAACGGCACACCCGGCTCGTCGCGGCGGGGTGGCGGGTGCTGCGCTACACCGCCCCGGACATGCACCGACGGCCCGACGAGATCGTCGCCGAGGTGGGCCAGGCCCTCGACCGCACTCGCCGAGATGCAGCTCAGCGGGCCGTGGAGATCGACAGTTCCCGCTGAGCTGCATCTCGGCGAACTTCCCGTAGGAACAGCTGCGCGAGGACGGGCGCTCGCGACGCGCGGAGCGGGGCGTACCGGCGGGGCGCGCACACGACGGCGCCCGCCCCGCGTGCTGCGGAACGGGCGCCGGATCGTACGGCTCACGCCGTGGGTCGGACGGAGATCAGGCCGCGGACTGCTCGGCCGTCGCCGCGTCGTGGGCGGGCTCCAGGGCGATCGCCAGGACCTCGGAGACGTCGGCGACCGGGTGCACCCGCAGCTCCTCGCGGACCGCGGCCGGGACGTCGTCCAGGTCCGGCTCGTTGCGCTTCGGGATGATCACGTCGGTCAGCCCGGCCCGGTGCGCGGCGAGCAGCTTCTGCTTCACCCCGCCGATGGGCAGGACCTTGCCCTGCAGCGTCACCTCGCCGGTCATGCCGACCGAGCTCCGGACGGAACGCCCGGAGGCCAGCGACGCCAGCGCCGTCGTCATCGTGACGCCGGCGGACGGGCCGTCCTTCGGGACCGCACCGGCCGGGACGTGCACGTGCAGCTTGCGCGACGCGAGGTCACCGGCCAGCCCGCGCGAGCGCAGGTAGGACAGCGCGATCGAGACGGACTCGGTCATCACCTCGCCCAGCTGCCCGGTGATCTGCAGGCCCGGCTCGCCGTCCATCGAGGTGGCCTCGATGAACAGCACGTCACCACCGGCACCGGTCACCGCCAGCCCGGTCGCGACGCCCGGCACCGAGGTCCGCTCGGCGGACTCCGGCGTGAACCGCGGACGGCCGAGGTAGGTGACGAGCGCGTCGGCGTCGACGTGCACCGGGCGCTCGGTCTCCGACGCGTCCAGCTGGACGGCCACCTTCCGCAGCACCTTCGCCAGGCCCCGCTCCAGCTGCCGGACCCCGGCCTCCCGGGTGTACTCGGCGGCGATCATCGACAGCGCGACGTCGGTGAACTCGACGTCGCCGTCGTCGAGACCGGCCTTGGCGACCTGGCGCGGCAGCAGGTGGTCACGGGCGATCGCGACCTTCTCCGGCTCGGTGTAGCCGTCGAGCGTCACGATCTCCATGCGGTCGGCCAGCGGGCCGGGGATCCCGGAGCCGTCGTTCGCCGTCGCCAGGAACAGGACGTTCGACAGGTCGAGGTCGACCTCCAGGTAGTGGTCGCGGAACGTGTGGTTCTGCGCCGGGTCGAGGACCTCCAGCAGCGCCGCGGTCGGGTCACCGCGGAAGTCGCTGCCGACCTTGTCGATCTCGTCGAGCAGCACGACGGGATTCATCGAGCCGGCCTCGCGGATGGCGCGGACGATCCGGCCGGGCAGCGCGCCGACGTAGGTGCGCCGGTGACCGCGGATCTCCGCCTCGTCCCGGACGCCGCCGAGCGCGACGCGGACGAAGTTCCGGCCGAGCGCGCGGGCGACCGACTCCCCCAACGACGTCTTGCCGACGCCGGGCGGGCCGACCAGCGAGAGCACCGCGCCCGAGCCGCGGCCGCCGACGGTGTCGAGGCCCTTGCGCTCGCGGCGGGCGCGCACGGCGAGGAACTCGACGAGGCGCTCCTTCACGTCGTCGAGACCGGCGTGGTCGGCGTCGAGGATGCGACGGGCCTCCACGAGGTCCGACGAGTCGGTGGTCGCGGTGCTCCACGGGATGTCGAGGACGGTGTCGAGCCAGGTCCGGATCCAGCCGGACTCCGGGCTCTGGTCCGAGGAACGTTCCAGCTTGCCGACCTCGGTCAGCGCGGCCTTGCGGACCTCGTCGGGCAGGTCGGCGGCCTCCACGCGGGCGCGGTAGTCGTCGGAGCCCTCCGGGTCGTCCTCACCGAGCTCCTTGCGGATCGCGGCGAGCTGCTGGCGGAGCAGGAACTCGCGCTGCTGCTTCTCCATGCCCTCGCGGACGTCGTTCGAGATCTTCTCGGTGACCTCCTGCTCGGCGACGTGCTCCTTGGTCCAGCCCAGGAGCTTCTCCAGCCGGGCGTCGAGGTCGGTCTCGGCGAGCAGCTCGGCCTTGTGCGCGACGTCCAGCCACGACGCCCACCCGGCGAGGTCGGCGAGCGCGCCCGGGTCGTCGGTCTGCTGCACGGAGTCGATGACCTGCCAGGCCCCCCGCTGCTGCAGGATCCCGACCACCAGAGCCTTGTACTCGCGGGCGAGCTCGTGGGTGCGGCCGGTGGGCTCGCCGGCGTCGACCGGCTCGGCCTCGACCCAGAGCGCCGCGCCGGGGCCGGAGACCCCCGACCCGATGCGGGCGCGCCGCTCACCCCGCACGACGGCGGCCCGGTCCCCGTTGGGGAGCCTGCCGATCTGCTCGAGCACGGCGACGACGCCGATGGCGCCGTAGCGGCCGTCGATGCGGGGCACGACGAGCACCCGTCTCCCGTCGTCGCGGTCCTGGGCCGCGGCGGTGGCCGCGTCCACCGCGGCACGGGTGTCGGAGTCGTCGAGACGGACGGGGACGACCATGCCGGGCAGGACCACGGCGTCATCGAGGGGCAGGACCGGGAGCGTCAGCACGTCACTCATGTCCTGCCCAACCACGCGGAGGGTCCTCCGCTTCCCGGAGTTGAGTCGTGTCCGCTCAGGGCGAACGCGGACACCGGAGCACGTGACGGCGGCCGTGGGCACACCGCGTACCGCGGGGCCACCGATGCGTGACCGGGTCGTGCTCGGGACCGTAGGCCATCCCGGTCAGGGCGACGGCGGGACGGCGACGGGCTCCGCGAGCAGGTCAGGCCGGTCCAGCGCCGGGACGGTTGTGAGCGTCCCGAGGACCGGGGGGTTCACCAGCGCGGTCCGCCGCCCTGCACCTCCATCACCGCGGGCTTGACGTCGACCAGGTAGACCAGCGTCGCGACGGTGGCGGCCAGCCAGAACATGGCACCGCCGAACATCGGGCCGTTCGTGATGATCAGAAGCAGCAGCGCGACGCCGGTGATGCCCAGCCAGGCGTTCTTGGTGAGCTTGCCCGCCGCGGTGAAGGCGTCCGCACGTTGCATCAGTGCGTGCCCGAACGAGAACCCGCCGACCACCACCATGATCCACTTGATCACGAAGATGATCAGTTCATCGGGGGCACCTGGCAGTGACAACACCCGGCCAGAGTACGGACAACCCGGGCGCCGGTCACGTCCGGCGCCGGATCCGGGCGGGACGATCCGCATCCGCACACGACGGCGCCCCCGGCCGATCGGGATCGGCCGGGGGCGCGGGTCGTACTCACCGGGCACGGGGCCCGGCGGGTGTCACTTCTTGGCCGACGCCGTCGAGGTGCCGCGGCGGGTGGTCGGCTTGCGAGCCGGGACCTTCGCGCCGGTGGCGGTCTTCGGGTCGGTCTTGGCGGCGGTGCGGCGCGCGGTCGAACGCGTGGTCGACGCGACCTCGTCGCCGGCCTCCTCGATCGCCTCGGCGGCCTCCTTCGAGACCTCGGTGACGGCCTCGGCGGCCTCGCTCGCGGCGGTCTGGGCGCGGCGGGCGACCTTCTCACCGACCGAGCGGGTCTGCGTGGTGACCGTACCCAGGGTCTTGACGGCGACGTCGTGGGTCTCGTCCACGAACTCGTCGACGCGGGTGTCGAACTTCTCGGTCAGACCCTCGACGGTCGCGATGGCCTGCTTGACCTGCGGCTGCTTGCGGATCCGGCCCCAGGCCTTCTCACCGCGCTGGGCGAACCCGACGTAGACGCCCTCGACCTCGGAGCGGAACTCCTCGACCTGCTTGCGGATGTTGTCCGAGGACAGCTTGCCGCGGAGCTCCTTGAGCTCGTCGGGGAGCTCCTGGACACGGGTCTGCACCTCCTCGGCGCGCTTGGTGGCGGTGGAGCGGGCGTCGGTGACGGCCTTGCTCACGGTGGTGACGGCGAAGTCGCCGGCGCCGAGCACGGCGAGCAGCGGGGTGCGGACGACCTCGGCCTGCTCGGCGGTCTGCTCGCGCAGCTTCTGCACGTCGGCGCTGGTGGGGAGGTTCACGGCCATGGTGATCACTTCCTCGTATCGGTGGGGGTGTCGGTGGTGCCGGCAGAGAGGCCGTTCTCCCTGCGAAAGGACTCGTAGACGTCGAGCAGCACACGTTTCTGCCGCTCGTTGAGAGTCGGATCGGTGAGCACCGCGTCGGTCACCTGACCGGCGGGCCGCTCCTCGAGGATCCCGGCGCGGACGTACAGCGCCTCGGCGGAGATCCGCAGCCCCTTGGCGATCTGCTGCAGTATCTCGGCGGACGGCTTGCGCAGTCCGCGCTCGACCTGGCTGAGATACGGGTTGCTGACGCCCGCGGTGCGGGCCAGCTGCCGCATGGAGACCTGGGCGGCCTCGCGCTGGGCGCGGATGTAGGACCCGATGTCCTCCACCGCGTGCCCCACGGTCTGACCGACGCTCTCGACGGCCTGCGCGACGCGCTCGACGGGTTCGACGGACTCACGCTCTCCGTGCTTGCGCTCGGTGGCCATCCGTCTCACCTCCGTCTCGATCCGTTCCTCACTGACGGAACCGACCGTACGCGGCACTGCTAGCTCCTGCAAGCACAGTGCTAGCGCTGGTCACGTGGCGTGCGCCACGTCGGTGACGGTCCGGTGACAGTGCGATGTCATCCGGGGACACCCGACCGATCACCCGATGACGAGCTCCCCCACGGCGTGGATGACCAGGCCGGCGAGCGCCCCCACGACGGTGCCGTTGATCCGGATCCACTGCAGGTCGCGGCCCACCTGGAGCTCGATCTTGCGCGAGGTCTCCTCCGCGTCCCAGCGGGCGACGGTCTCGGTGATCAAGGTGGTGATCTGGTGCCGGTAGTGCCGCACGACGTACGACGCAGCGTCCGCCAGCCAGCCGTCGAGCTTCGCGCGCAGCTCGGCGTCGCGGCCCAGTCTCCGCCCGAAGGCCATGAGGCCGTCGCGCACGCGCAGGCGCAGCTCGTTCGACGGGTCGTCGGCGGCGTCGAGGACCATGGACTTCACGACCGTCCAGGCGCGGCCGATGAAGTGCTGCACCTCCGGATGCTCGACGACCTGGCGCTTGACCTGCTCGGCGCGCTCCATCGTCGTCTCGTCGTGCTGCAGGTCGCGGGCGAACTCCGCGAGGTAGCGGTCGACGGCGTGCCGCAGCGGGTGCTCCGGGTCGGTCTTGACGGCCCAGGCGTAGCCGCGGATCTCGGCGAACAGCTTGTCGGCCACGAGGTCGTCGACGAAGCGCGGGGTCCAGGACGGCGCGCGGTCGTGCACCACCCGCAGGACCATCTCCTGGTTGTCGGCGACCCAGTCGTAGGCGCGGTCGCAGACGAGGTCGACCAGCCTGCGGTGGGCGCCGTCGGCCAGGACGCCCTCCAGCGCCTTGCCCATCGGCGGACCGACCGGAATCTCCATCAGCTTGCGGACCGCGACGGTCTCGATGACGTTCTGCACGTCCTCGTCGCGCAGCACGGTCACGAGGGCCCGCGCGGCGGTGACCAGCTCGGTGGTGATCCGGTCGGCGTTCTGCTGCTCGGCGATCCACCGCCCGACCGACTCGCTGACCCCGATCCGCTCGAGCTTGTCGCGGACGACGGACTCGGACAGGAAGTTCTCCCCGACGAAGTCGCCGAGGCTGTCACCGATCATGTCCTTCTTGCGCGGGATGATCGCGGTGTGCGGGATCGGGATCCGCAACGGGTGCCGGAACAGCGCGGTCACCGCGAACCAGTCGGCGAGCGCACCGACCATGCCGGCCTCGGCGGCGGCCCGGACATAGTCCGCCCCGGGGACACCGCGGACGACCTCGAAGTACTTCGCGACGAAGAACACGACCGTCGCGCCGAGGAGGAACCCGGTGGCGACGGCCTTCATGCGCCGCAGGTCGCGCCGCTTCTGTTCGTCACCGGGGCCGAAGCCGCCGAGGGGGACGTCAGGAACGGACCCGATGGTGCGGTCCCGCTGCGGGACGGGGGTCGGGCGCTCCGGCGCGCGGGAGGTCTGCACACACCCATAGTGCCCGGGGACACCGACAACGGGCGCCGGGGGCGCGCGGTACGGGTCCCCGGCCGGGTCCGGGGGATGTCCCGCCGGACCCGGCCGTGGCCGGTGGAGCGGCTGCGCGGCGAGGGAGAAGTGCCCCCTCGGGCGCCGCTTCCGGTGCGCACCGCCCGGCCGCTCCCGGCGTCCCGCGGAGACCTGCGGAGACGACATCGGGACGGATTCGGGCGGGCGGTACGCGGTCGCGCGGGCCGGATCCTCGGTTCCGTCCGGGCCGCGCGGGAGGGTCAGCGCCGCAGGGCGCTCGGGACGCCGGGCTGCTCGGCCCGCGCCTCCTGCTCGTCGGGCAGGGACTGCTCACTGCCGCGACGGCGAACCGCGTCGCAGACCGCTTCGACGACGACCGCGGCCTCGGGCACCCGGTAGCCGACCCGCGCCGGGGCCACGCGCCACTGCACCCAGCCCTCGGGACGCTCGGTCGGCGGGGCGACGACGCCGATGCCGTCGGTGTGCAGCACGACGTCGGTGTGCAGGCTCAGCTCGGCCGGGAGCGCGTGCCGCGGGCTCATCGGGAACCACCAGGTGCCCTCGGGCGTCGCGGCGACCGGCACGACCTCGCCGGCCTCACGCAGCGTCCGGCAGACCTGCCGACCGATGGCCGCCGGGACCTCGACCACGTCGAGCACGTCGCCCGTCGCGAGCATGACCTCCGCGCCCGGCCCCGGCACGAGCGGCCAACCGTGGTCGGCGTACTCGCGAGCAGCCGCTCGCAGCTCCGCGCCGTAGACGGCTCGGTAGCTGTCCCACCAGGACATGGAGGTCACTTCCTTCCGCTTGCGCGACAACCCCTGTGGTGCCGCTTTCCCTGTGAAGTACACCACCAGGATCGGGCTCCGTGCACGAGTTCGCGAGGGGTGCGCGGCGAGGGTGCGCAGCGGCGAGACGAGCGGGGAACGCCGACCGCACGGCGTCGCGGCCACCGGTGAACGGCGGGTGACCGGGCCCAGCGGACCGACGACCGGTGGCAACCCCGCCGCCGTCCGGCGCAACGCCGGTCGTCGTACCGCTCGACATGCCTCGTGCGTCGATTGTCTTTATCATCGAGATGGTTGCGACGATCGGAAGGACTGGACATGGCGTCGACGACGGCGAGGGCGGGCCGCACGGCAGGCCCGGCCACCGGGATGGACACGGCACGCACCTGGGCGGTGCTCGCCGCGGCGGTACTGCAGGCGGTGGCGGGCTCGCTCGGCGGCAGCGGGACGTTCGGGGAGTCGCAGCGGGTGCTCAGCGACCGCTACCCCTCACTGGTCACCCCGGCGACGGTGGCGTTCTCCGTGTGGGGCCTCATTTACCTGGCCCTGCTCGTGTACGCGGTGTACCAGTCGCTGCCCGGGCAGCGGTCGCGCCCGGTGCACCGGGCGACCGGCTGGCTGTTCGTGGCGACGGCGGCGCTCAACGCGGGCTGGATCGTCGTGTTCTCCCAGGAGCTCCTGGGCACCGCGCAGCTGCTGATCGTGGCACTGCTGGTGACCCTGGCCGTGGTGCTGCACCGGCTCGCCGCGTTCCCCGCCGAGGGAGTGGCCGACCGGGCACTCCTGCACGGCCCGCTGGCCTTCTACACGGGCTGGGTGTCACTCGCGACCGTGGCCGGGTTCTCGGTGACGCTGACCTACTGGGGCGCGCCGCTCGGCCCGGTGACGGCCGCGGCGCTCCTCGGTGCCGGCGTGCTGGCCGCGGGCGTCGCGACCCGGCGGACGACGGCGACGCTGCCCTACGCGG
>NZ_WWFY01000141.1:0-5396 GCF_009864975.1 Pseudonocardia sp. SID8383 | reverse complement strand
CGGGCACCGCCGACGCGACGGGTGGGGTCGGGCGCGGGGCCGCCCGGCGGCCGATGCCGGCGGTTCCCCGTCCGCCACGGGTCGGACGCATCCCTGCGGGTGCGCTCCGGATCGTCGCCGCGGGTCACGGGCCCTCCCGGTCTGGTGGTGAAGCCGGGCCGCGGGCGCGCGCACCGGCCGTCCGCCGTCGTGGCGGACCTCCTGGCGGCGACCGTACCGTCCGGAACCGATCACCCCGGTGGACGGCGCGCTGCCACCACCCGGTGATCCTGCGGTCCGGAGACCTCAGCGCGCCGCGACCGGTGTGCGCAGGTCGGCCGCGGGGAACGGGGGCCGGTCGTCGAGGCGGACCGACAGCTTCCCGGCGGCCCGCCAGGCACGGGCGGTCAGGTCGCGGTCCTCGTCGGTCACGAGGTTGCCCATCACCCGCAGCGCGACGGTCATCAGTGCCCGCGACCGCATCCCGACCGGCCCGGCCAGCGGCAGCAGGCGCGGGATCGTGATCAGCCCGGCGAGCCGCCGCGCGATCGAGAACGCCAGGCCGTAGTGCGAGCGCAGGGTCGCGGGCCAGGCGCGGTCCAGGTCGGCGCCCGACGCGAGCAGCTCCGCGACCAGCCGGCCGGTCTCCAGGCCGTAGTCGATGCCCTCCCCGTTGAGCGGGTTCACGCAGCCCGCCGCGTCGCCGACCAGCGCCCAGTTCGGCCCGGCGACGCCGGACACCGCCCCGCCCATCGGCAGCAGCGCGGAGCGGACCAGCTCGACCTCCGGGCCGAGCTCCCACTCGGCGCGGCGCGCGTTCGCGTAGTGGTCGATCAGGCCGCGCAGCTTGATGTTCGCCGGGCGCCGGTCGGTGGCCAGGGTGCCGACGCCGATGTTGACCCGGCCGTCGTTCAGCGGGAACAGCCAGCCGTACCCGGCCAGGACCTCGTCGGCCTCGCCGCGCAGCTCCAGGTGCGAGCTGATCCACGGGTCGTCGTGCCGGCCGGAGCTGACGTAGCCGCGGGCGGCGACGCCGTAGGCGGTGTCCTGGTGCCACTCCCGGCCCAGCACCCGCCCCAGTGTGGAGCGCGCCCCGTCGGCGACGACGAGCCTGCGGCACCGGACGGAGCGGCCGTCGTCGAACAGCACGGAGTCGACCCGGCCCCCGGCGAACGTCACGTCGACGGCCTTGGCGCCCTCCATCGGGGTCACGCCGGCCTCCAGGGCGACCCGGCGGATGCCCGCGTCGAGCTCGGTGCGCGGGATCGCCGAGCCGTGCGCCGGCAGCGACCCGCCCGGCCACGGCAGCTCCAGGACCTGCCCGAACCCGTGCGCGCGCAGCCCCTGGTTGGTGCCGTGCGAGTCGACCCAGCCACCGAGGCCCAGGTGCCCCAGCTCGGCGATCGCGCGCGGGGTCAGCCCGTCACCGCAGGCCTTGTCGCGGGGGAAGGTGGCGGAGTCGGCGAGGACGACGTCGAGCCCGTGCCGGGCCGCCCACGCCGCCGCCGCCGACCCGGCCGGTCCCGCCCCGACGACGAGCACGTCGGTGGAGTCCGGAGTGGTGGCGGGCGGGACGGGGCCGGTGCTCATGACCCCAGTGTCGCAACCCGGCCGGGCGGCCGCCGCTGAGCGTGCCCCCGGTCACGACCGGGGCCGCTACCGTGGCACCCGTGATCGGACCGCAGACACAGGACCCGGCCCGGCTCGACGCCGTCCGGGTGGTGGCGGCCCGGGTACCGGGACTGACGCTCCTGCTCCTGCACGGGTCGCGCAGCCGCGGTCAGGAGCATGCCGGGTCGGACTGGGACCTGGGCTATCGCGGCGACGCCGACCCGGCCACGCTGCTCGACGCGGTCGCGTCGGCGCTGGGTACGGACGCCGTCGACCTCGTCGACCTCGACCGGGCCACCGCGCTGCTCCGGTACGAGGCAGCCCGCGACGGCGTCGCCCTGTACACGTCCGGCGACGCGTATCGCGACTTCGTGCTGAAGGCCACTCGCTTCTGGTGCGATGCCGGTCCCGTGATCCGGCGTGCTCAGCAGGACGTCCTCGCGGGGCTCGGGCGGTGAGCGGGGCGATCCGGCCGGAACTGCTCGCCGAGCGCGCGGCGACGGTCCGCCGGCACCTCGACCGTGTGCGGGACCGGCTGCCGTCGGACCCGGACGGGCTGGCCCCGATGACCGACGCGACCGACGCCGTCGTCCTGCACCTGTGGCAGGCCATCCAGGTCGTCATCGACATGGCGGTGTCGGCCTGCGTCACATCGGGGCTCGGCTCGCCGCCCACCTACGGTGACGCGTTCCGCCTGCTCGGGAGGCACGGCGTCGTCGAGACCGGACTGGCGGACCGGCTGGCCAGGGCGGCCGCGTTCCGCAACCTACTGGTCCACGCCTACGGCGAGCTCGACCTGCGCCGGGTCCACACCATCGCTTCGCAGGGCCCTGCCGACCTGCTCGCGTTCCTGGCGGCGCTGCGCGACGCGTGAACTCCGGTCACGACCGGGTCAGGTGCCAGAGGATCACGTCGTGGGCGTGGCGGGCCTTGTCGTCGCCGCGGAAGGCCACCTCGTGCACGGCCGCCCCGACGGTGATCGCGATCTGGCTGGAGCTCGCGAACCGGCCCAGCAGGTTCCGATCGGCGACGAACGAGACCGAGGAGATCCGGCCGTAGGGGATCGAGGTGATCGCGGTGCGCTTGCCGACGAAGGAGTTGTCCTGCAGGACCGCCCGCAGGTCGGTGAGGCCGAGGAAGCCGGTGCCGGCACCGATCGCGTCGTAGACGGCGATGATCCGCTCGCCCTCCAGCAGGCCGGCGGCGACCTTGTCGAGCTGGTCGCGCTTGTCGAAGACGGGTTCGCTCATGGCTCCGATACTGCCCGGCGGGCGAGCAGTGTCCGCGCCGTCCAGACCAGCGCGGAGACGGCGAACAGCACGACGGTCAGCCACACCCACCGCATCCGGTACGGCTCCTGGTCCAGCCCGGTCGCGTTCAGCGTGCTCAGCGCACCCTGCCGGATGATCCCGGGCAGGAACATCAGCAGCGCGAGCCCGGAGCCGAGCACCGGGATCCGCACGTGGTTGACCAGCGGCACCCGGGTGCGGGGCAGCGCGAGCAGCAGCAGCCGGTCCCCGGCGGCGTAGAGCGGGAACAGCACGAGGTCGTGCAGCAGGACCGCGCCGGCGAACCACCAGGCCATCGTGACCAGGTCGGGGGACCCGCCGACGATCGCGTACGCCGCCCATCCGGCGAGCGCGAAGCAGCCGAGGGCGGCGAGCAGGCGGCTACCGAGGAGCAGCACGGGAGAACCCGATCGTCACGACCCACTTGGTGTTGTGCACCCCGGGGAGCGCCGGGACGATCAGCCGCGCCGGGTACCCGTGGTCGGGTGACAGCTCGGCGCCGTTGACCCGCAGCGCGAGCAGCGAGTCCGGCGACACCGTCTGGCCGCGGTTGAGCAGCGACCGGGCGAACGGGCTCCCCACTTCGGCCGACCGCACCTCCGCGGTCTCCGGGTCGGTCACGCCCGCGGCGCGGGCCAGGTCGGTCAGCCGCACCCCCGTCCACACCTGCGCGGTCGACCAGCCCTCGACGCAGGCGATCGGCAGCTCCGCGGTGTGCTGCGGCAGCGCGGCCAGCGCCGCCCGGTCGAGTACCACCGGTGCCGTGCCGCCGGTCAGGGTCAGCGTCCAGGCGCTCCCGACCGCGGCGGGGGCGATGCCGGACGCGACGAACGTGCGGTTGACCGGGAAGTCGTTCGGGCCGCCCCGCTCGGTGCTGTCGGGCGCCGTCGTCCGGCCGCGGGGCAGCAGCAGCGCCGTCGACCGGAGCCGGTCGGTGAACTGGCCGACGGTCAGTGCCGCGACGAAGAGCATCCCGCCGCCGACCAGGGCGAGCGCGCCGCGCCGCGACATCGTCGGGGGGTCCGGGTCGGGCGCGACCAGCGGGTGTGCCGGCTCGGGCCGGGTGGCGGCGAGCGGCGTGGCCAGCTCGGTGCGCAGCGATCGGCCCCGCAGCGACCGGACCATCGTCGGGAGCTTCGTGACCACGTGCAGCGCGAACGAGGCCAGGAACACCCAGGCCGCGGCGTAGTGGCCGTCGTAGAACGAGAAGCCGAAGACGTAGTCGTACTGGACGTTCAGCAGGCCGGTGACGATCAGGAACAGGATCGAGCCGACCAGCAGCACCAGCGACAGCCGTTCCAGGAGCGTCACCGGGTTGCGTTCGGGTGCGGTGAACAGCTTCGGGATGACCGACCACAGCTTCGCCAGGACCAGCGGCACCAGCACGATCCCGAGCCCGACGTGCAGGCCCTCGGTGAGCCGGAACAGCCAGGCCGGTGACGCGGGCCAGTCCCACCACGGCAGCTGCAGCCCGCCGACGGCGTCGGCGGCCGGGATGGCCTGCTCCCGGCCGTAGGCGAGCCGGTCGAGCAGCCCGGTGAACGCCACGACGGGGAGCCCGACCAGCAGTGGCAGCGCGAACATCGAGGTCAGCCAGGGGCCCCGGATCGGGCTGCGCCACCGCACCACGTGCCTCACGGCCCGGTCAGCTCCAGGAACACCCGGGCGCCGAGGTGCACGTCGGTCACCCGCAGACCGGCCCGCCCGGCCGTCACGGCGAGGGGCACCGCGCCCTGCGCGGCCCACGGGATCGGCTCGCCCGCACCGCTGCCGCACAGCACCCGGGCGGTACCGCGCCACGCGTGTTCGGGGCGCGGGTCGGCCTCGACCAGCACCGTCCCGCCGTGGGTGAGCAGCCGAGCGGCGCGGGTGAGCAGGGCGACCGGGTCGCCGCCGATGCCGATGTTGCCGTCGGCGAGCAGCACGTGGGACCAGCTGCCCTCGCCGGGCAGCGGGCCGAACAGGTCGGCCTGGACCATCGCGACGCTGCGGCGGCGGCACAGCACCCGGGAGACGGCGGAGCCGTCGACGCCGAGGGCGGCGATCCCGCGTGCGGCGAGCGCGACGAGCAGGCGGCCGGGTCCGCAGCCGAGGTCGAGGGTGGGGCCCGTGCAGTGGCGCAGCAGCCAGTCGTCGCAGCCTCCGGCGGCGTCGGCCCAGCGGTCGACGTCCAGCGCGATCTCGGTGCCGTCGTCGCAGAGCAGGCGGGAGGGGGCGCCGGACAGCGGTATGTCGAAGCCCTCGGCGGTCACGGTCACACCGACACCTCCGGACATCGGAGCGTCAGCTCGGCGACGGCGCGGGCGAAGCGGCTCCCCGGGACCTGCGCGGCGACGGCGACGGCCTCCGCGGCCGTGTCGACGTCGGTCAGCGGCTCGGCGAGGGCCACCCGCAGACCGGCGGCCCGCAGCGCGTCCAGGGTCCGGTCGCCGGTCTCGGCGGTCGACATCGGCACGCCGTGCAGCGCGGTGGCGGCGAGCGGGTCGCGCAGGCCCAGCACCCACCAGCCGCCGTCGG
>NZ_WWFY01000140.1:0-14195 GCF_009864975.1 Pseudonocardia sp. SID8383 | reverse complement strand
CCGGCCGCGCGGCGCCGGCTCGCCGAGGACGTCCTCGCCCCGCTCCACGACACCGGTGGTGAGCTGCTGCGCACCCTGGCCGCGTACCTGGAGGGCGGGGCGAGCCTGGAGGGCTGCGCCCGCGCGCTCTACGTGCACCCCAACACGGTGCGCTACCGCCTGCGCCGTATCGGCGAGCTCGTCGGGCGCTCCCCCACCGACCCGCGGGAGGCGTTCGTGCTGCGCGCCGCGCTCGTCGCCGACCGCACCGCCCGCGCGTCCGACGGCCCGGCCGTCGCCGCGCACACCCCGCTGACTCCTCTGGACCCGACCGGGGAGCATGATCAGGAGGTCGACGGCGTCCGTGTCCCGGTGGGCGGGGCGTTGTCGTGAACCCTACAAACACCGGCCCCTACGGATCGGTAACGAGGCCCCGGTCACACCTGTGGTTCGTAGGTTTCCTACAACTTCGGTGGTCCGACTTCGTCGTAACCGGTATCCCGGCGCCGCCCCCGAGAGGTGTGTGATGTCCCCGTGATCGCCCTGCTCGCACCCGGCCAGGGGGCCCAGACCCCCGGCATGCTCGCTCCGTGGCTGGAGGACCCGGCCGCGGCGGAGGCCGTGGCCGGCTGGTCCGACGCCGTCGGGCTCGACCTGGTGCGTCTCGGCACCACCGCCGACGCCGAGGAGATCACCGACACCGCGGTCACCCAGCCGTTGATCGTCACCCTGGGCCTGCTGGCCGCGCACCGCCTGCGAGAGCGGGTCGAGCTGCCGTCCGGGACCGTCGTCGCCGGGCACTCGATCGGCGAGATCACCGCCTGCGCGATCGCGGGCGTGCTGACCGAGGACGCCGCCGTCGCCCTCGCCGGGGTCCGCGGCCGTGAGATGGCCGCCGCCTGCGCCGTCGCGCCGACGTCGATGGCCGCCGTGCTCGGCGGCGAGGAGGAGGTCGTGCTGGCCCGCCTCGCCGAGCTGGGTCTCGACCCGGCCAACCGCAACGGGGCCGGCCAGATCGTCGCCGCCGGGGCGAAGGAGGCGATCACCGAGCTGGTCGCGTCGCCTCCGGAGAAGGCACGGGTCAAGGAGCTCCCGGTCGCCGGGGCGTTCCACACCGCGCACATGGAGCCCGCGCGTGCCGCGCTGGAGAGCCACGCGTCGTCGGTGCCGGTGTCGGACCCGACGCTCACGCTGCTGTCCAACGCCGACGGCGCGACCGTCGACACCGGCGCCGAGGCGCTGCGCCGGCTCGTCGCGCAGGTCACCCGGCCGGTCCGCTGGGACGCCTGCATGCAGACCCTCGCGGACCGCGGGACCGGTGCGACCCTCGAGCTGCCCCCGGGCGCGACGCTGACCGGGCTGGTCAAGCGCGCCGTCAAGGGCACCCCGACGCTGGCGCTCAAGACCCCCGAGCAGCTCGACGCCGCCGTCGACCTGATCTCCGAGCACGGGAAGTGAGCCCCATGCGAGCGACCCCGACCGTCGCGGGGGCCCGTTTCCTGGGCCTCGGCAGCTGGCAGTCCGAGCACGTGGTCACCAACGCCGACCTGGAGAAGCGGGTCGAGACCGACGACGCGTGGATCCGCAGCCGCGTCGGGATCGCCGAGCGCCGGATCGCCGACGCCGACACGTCGCTGACGTCCATGGCGACGGCGGCCGGGGCAGCGGCGCTGACCGACGCCGGCTTCGACCCGGCCGGGCTCGACGCCGTGATCGTTGCGACCTGCACGATGCCCAACCCGATCCCGAACGCCGCCGCCCAGGTGGCGACCGGCCTGGGCGCGAACGGCGTCGCCGCGTTCGACCTCAACGCGGCCTGCGCCGGCTTCAGCTACGCCACGGCCGTCGCCTCGGACATGATCCGGGCCGGTTCGGCCCGGCACGTGCTGGTCATCGGCGCCGAGAAGCTCTCGGACTGGGTCGACTGGGACGACCGCTCGACCTGCATCATCTTCGCCGACGGCGCGGGCGCCGCCCTGCTGGGACCGGCGGACGGCGAGGACGAGGTGGGCGTCGGCCCGGTCAGCTGGGGCAGCGCGGGCGACCACGCGTCGACCATCCGGATCCTCGGTGAGACCACGAACAAGCTGCACCAGGAGGGCCAGGCGGTCTTCCGGTGGGCGACGACGGCGATCTCCCCCGTCGCGCTGGACGCCGTCGAGCGGGCCGGGCTCACCCCCGCCGACATCGACGTGCTCATCCCGCACCAGGCGAACCTGCGCATCGTCGAGGCGATCGCGAAGAAGCTGCGCCGCCACGGCGCCCGGGAGGACATGGTCGTCGCCGACGACATCGTGCACTCCGGCAACACCTCGTCCGCGTCCATCCCGATGGCGCTGGACCACATGCGCACGGCCGGCCGGGTACGGTCCGGCGACGTGCTGCTCCTCGTAGGCTTCGGCGCAGGACTGTCCTACGCCGGACAGGTCGTCGTCTGTCCCTGACGGGGCACCGGAGACCTGGCACCCGCACCCATCCACCGCGCAAGGAGAACCATCGTGGCTGACAACGCCGAGATCCTCACCGGGCTGGCCGAGATCGTCGAGGAGGTCGCCGGCATCGACACCGCCGAGGTGACCCCCGAGAAGTCCTTCGTGGACGACCTGGACATCGACTCGCTGTCGATGGTGGAGATCGCCGTGCAGGCCGAGGACAAGTTCGGCGCCAAGATCCCGGACGACCAGCTCGCCGAGCTGAAGACCGTCGGCGACGCCGTCGACTTCATCGCCAAGCACCAGTGACCCGTACCGGCGGGCACGCACCGGTAGCGCTGTCCGCCGGGGAGAAGGAGACGTCATGACCGACGGAGTGGTCGTCACCGGTTTCGGGGCCACCACCCCGCTCGGCGGGGACGCCGCCTCCACCTGGGAGGCGCTGCTCGCCGGGAAGTCCGGGGTGGGAACCACCCGGGCCGACTGGACCGAGCGGTTCGACCTGCCGGTGTCCATCTCGGCCCAGCTCGCCGTGGAGCCCACCGAGGTCCTGCCCCGCGTGCAGGCCCGCCGGATGGACCGGTGCGAGCAGGTCGCGATGGTGGCCGCCAAGGAGGCCTGGGCGCACGCCGGGCTCGGCGCGATCCCCGGCGAGGACGGGGCCGCGGTCGAGGCGGAGCGGCTCGCCGTCGTCATCGGCGCCGGCATCGGCGGCGCGCCGACGCTGCTCGCGCAGGACGACCTGCTCGAGGAGCACGGGCTGCGCAAGGTCTCGCCGCTGACCGTGCCGATGCTCATGCCCAACGGTCCGGCCGCGCTGGTGAGCCTGGAGTACAAGGCCAAGGGCGGGGTGCACTCCCCCGCCTCGGCGTGCGCCACCGGCGCCGAGGCACTGGCCTGGGCCTACAAGCTGCTGCGCGACGGGGAGGTCGACGTCGTCCTCGCGGGCGGCGCCGAGTCCTGCATCGTGCCGATCACCGTGGCCGGGTTCGTGCAGTCGCGGACGCTGTCCACCCGCAACGACGACCCGGAGCGCGCTTCCCGGCCGTTCGACACCGGGCGGGACGGCTTCGTCCTCGGTGAGGGCTCGGGCGTGCTCGTGCTCGAGCGCGAGGAGTTCGCCAAGGCCCGCGGCGCCACCGTGCACGGCCGCCTCGCCGGGATCGGTCTGACGTCCGACGCGTACCACATCACCGGGCCCGACCCCGAGGGCGAGGGCCAGATCCGGGCGATGCAGAAGGCCGTGGCCGGGGCCGGTCTGACCGCCTCCGACATCGTCCACGTCAACTGCCACGCCACCTCCACGGTGGTCGGCGACGTGGGCGAGGCGACCGCCGTGAAACGGGCGTTCGGCGACCACCCGGTGCTCACCGCACCGAAGTCGGCGCTCGGGCACCTCGTGGGCGGGGCCGGGGCCGTCGAGGGGATCATCGCGCTGCTCAGCGTGCGCGACGACATCGTCCCCGCGACGCTCAACCTGACCGACAAGGACCCGAAGGTCGAGCTGGACGTCGTCGCCGGTGAGCCGCGGAAGATGACCGTGGACGCCGCCGTCAACAACTCGTTCGGCTTCGGCGGGCACAACGCCTCGCTGGTGTTCACCAAGGCCTGACGGTTCCGTGCGGGTCCCCGGCCGGGGACCCGCACGCCCGCTCAGCAGGGGGCGCGCAGGATCCCGTCGGGGTTGCCGACGTCCATCCGCGGCGGCGAGCCCGCCATCGGGAAGGCGATCTGCCAGCAGATCCGGCCGACGTGCAGGCCGGGCGGGCCGTCGTTCGGGTCCTGGACGCTGATGAAGCGCACCAGGGCGAGTACAGCGCCGCCGGTCGCGGAGTCGATCCGGTCGATGCGGATGGTGCCGTCGGTGGTGGAGCCGATCCCCTCCAGCCACGTCTCGCGGGGCTGCCGGTCGGCGGTCTCGGGGTTCACCACGCGGGCCCAGGTCGCATGGTCGCGGCCGTTGACGGCGTTGAAGTAGAGCTGCACCTGCTGCATCACCAGCTGGGCGGCCGGATGCTCGGCCGCGCCCGCGCTGATGGTCACCTCGCTGCTGCCCGCGCCGCTGTCGGGCACGGTCTGCGGCGCGGAGGCGGGTGCGACGCCGGAACGGGTCGTCCCGGACACCGTCCACGCGACACCGCCGACGGCCACGAGCGCCACCAGCAGGACGCCGACCGTGATCGCGGCCCGGCCGTTCATTCCTCGCCCCCCATGGGACGACAGTGTGCCCGGCCCGGCTCGGCTCAGCCGACCCGGTGGGTCAGCAGTGTCACCGCCGCGCCGTCGCCGGCGAAGCGGAAGGACTCCAGCTCGTCGTCCCAGGCCGTGCCCAGCAGCTGGTCGAGACGCCGGGACAGCCCGGCGCCACCGTGCTCGGCCATGACCGTGCGCAGCTGGTCCTCGGGCAACACGACGTCACCGTTGGCGCTGGTGCGCCCGCGCCACATGCCGAGGCCGGGGACGTGCATGAACCGCTCCCCGTCCACGCCGGGGCTCGGTTCCTCGGTCACCTCGAACCGCAGCATCGACCAGGCCCTCAGCGCCCCCGCGAGAGCTCCGCCGCTACCGGCGGGACCGCTCCAGGTGCACTCGGCCCGCATCTGACCGGACGCCACCGGCTGCGCGGACCACTCGAGGGAGACCCGCGTTCCGAGAACGCCCGAGAGCGCCCACTCGACGTGCGGACAGACCGCAGTCGGCGACGAGTGGACGAACACCACTCCGCGTGTGCTCACTGCCAACCTCCGCTGTCGTCGACGAGGATCGTCTTCCCCTACGTCCTCGGCGCAGCGCGGCCGGTGCTCGGACCCGCGGTACTGATGTGCTGGATGTGGGTGTGGTGACCTCCGTGGCGTGAGTGGCCTTCAGTGGCCTCACTCTGCCCGATTCCGCTCCGGGGAGCCACCCCGACACGACGACCGGGTGAACGGCGCCCGGCGTGTCGCGGCCCGGCGCGCGGGTCAGGCGGTGTAGATGGCGACGGCGACCCCGGTGGCGGCGTCGGGAACCTCGGTCCGGCGCAGCTCGCCGAGGTCGGCGAGCACGTCGAGGTGCGCCCCGGTCTCCAGGACCGCGAGGGTCCGGTTGAACAGGTCCATGTCCTCCAGCCGGTGTTCCCGCCGGGTCCAGCGCAGGACCCGGGCGACGGCGTCGGCCGTCGGGTGGCCCGCGGCGACGGCGTCGCGGCACTGGGCGAGTCGGACGTCGTGGTGGGCCAGCAGCTCGTCGGTGCGGACGTGCGCGCTGCCACCCACCGGGCCGTGTGCGGGCAGCAGGGTCGCGTCCGGCCGGGACCGGACCAGGCGCAGCGAGTCGAGGAACTGCCCGAGCGGGCTCGCCACCGGCGACGGCTGCAGGCCGATCGACGGGGTGATCCGGGGCAGCACGTGGTCGCCGGCGAACAGCAGCTCGTGGGCCTCGTCGGCGAACACGAGGTGCCCGCGGGTGTGCCCCGGAGTCTCCACGGCGGTCAGCGTGCGGGTACCCGCCGGGTCGGCGACGGCGATGGCGGCACGGTCGGCGATCCACTCGTCCGGGGCCTCCCACTCCTCGGGGAGCGGACGCGGCCACGGCCCGGCCCGGCCGAGCTCGTCGACCAGGCCGGCGGCACCGGCACGCAGCAGCCGGGTCCGATCGGGCTCGCCCTGCGGGCGGTCGGGATCGGTGATGACCTCCAGGTTGGGCCGCTCCCCCGCGCCGAGCAGCACGCGGGTGCCGTACTCGCGGCGCAGCACTGCGGCCAGGGTGTAGTGGTCCCGGTGGGCGTGGGTGACCAGGAAGCGACGGACGTCGCCGAAACCGGAGCCCAGCGCGGCCATCGCCTTGCCGAGCAGGTCGCGGGCCTCGTCGATCGCCCAGCCGGAGTCGATCAGGGTCCAGCCGGTGTCGTCGGCGAGCGCGTACACGTTCACGGCACGCAGCCCGTCCTGGGGCAGCGGCAACGGGATCCGGTAGACGCCGGGGGCACTGCGGAACACGCCCGGCGCGGTCCAGTCGCCGTCCGGGTCGTCATCGGTCACGGTGGGAGCGGCGGTCACCTCCCGACGATAGATGACCGTGCACGCGCGTCCGGGCCCGCGGCACCCTCCACGGGGTCACATCATCACTCCGCGTATCCGGACGGCCACCGAGAGCCGACAGTTTTCGGACAGTCCACCCGAGGGTGGGACACGTTCGCACCGGGAGGGTGGTCCGATCCGCGCTACCGTCCCTGCGTTCGGTGATCAGAGGTCGACCTGGGGGCGGGTCGGCGAAGGAGGGGCGCAGCATGGCGGCAGGGATCCCGGAGCAACGGTCCGGGCAGGACGCGCCGTTCCTCACCGTGGCGGAGGTGGCGGACCGGATGCGGGTCTCCCGGATGACGGTGTACCGGCTGGTGCACTCCGGGGAGCTGCCCGCGGTGCGCTTCGGACGCTCGTTCCGCGTACCACCCGAGTCGGTGGAGGCGTTGATCGAGTCGGCGCGCTACACCGGCGGGTGAGATACGGAACCGGAATGCTGCCGGTCGACGCCGCGAGCGCGCGGCGGGTCGCGGACACCTACGACACCGCCGATGCGCGCACCGAACGGGAGCGGACCCTGGAGCTGCTGGATCCGCGGGCCGGTGAGCAGATCCTGGTCGTCGGGACCGGGCCGGGACAGCTGCTCGACGAGGTCGCCCGGGCAGTCGGTCCGGGCGCCACGGGTGTCGACCCGGACCCGGTGATGGTGACGCTGGCGCGACGCCGGTGCGGCACCCGGGCCGTCGTCACGCAGCGCGCGCTGGCCGGTCCGGGCTCGCTGCCCGGCGGGCCGTACGACGCGGTGGCCTGTCTGCAGGTGCTCGAGTTCCTCGAGGACCTGCCGGCGGCCGTCGCCGAGCTGTACCGGGTCCTGCGCCCGGGCGGGCGGCTGCTGGTCCTGGACACGGACTGGACCTCGCTCCACTGGCCCGGGCCCGGGCAGGACCGGCACCGCCGCATCCGCGACGCGTGGTGCACCACGGTGCCGCGGTCGCGGCTGCCCTACGAGCTGGGGCCGCTGCTGCAGCGCGCCGGGTTCGACGGGGAGTGGACGCGCCGGATGCCGATGCGCGGGCCGGCCTCCACCGGCTACGGCGCCGCGCTGCGGGAGATGGTCGCCGACGCCGCGCCGGGCCGGTGCGGGCTCACCCGGGCCGACGTCGACGCGTGGGCGTCGGGCGTCGCGTCCTGCGGCGACGAGCCGTTCTCGGTGGACCGCTGGTTCCTGGGTGCCGTCCGGCCCTGAACCGGCGGGCGTGGCGCGCGGGGAGCCGGTCGGGCAGCATCGCGGCCGTGGGCTCCCCGTCGTCGCAGACACCGATCACCGCGCGGGTGAGGATCGGGCAGCAGCCCGACTTCGTCCGCCTGTTCCAGACGCTGCCCCGGGCCGGCGAGTGGGTCAACTTCGCCCCGCCCGGCCGGCGGCGCGACGATTACGAGGTCGACTGGGTGCTGCACTGGGCGGTCGACCCCGACGACACCGACAGCCCGGACGTCACCATCGAGATCCAGCTCGTCGACCCGGAGTAGTCCGCTACCGGAAGCCGTGGCTGCGGACCGCGGCGACGCCGCCGTCGCGCAGGTCCTCGAGCACCGCGCGTTCGTGCGGGACCGTGTCGGCGGGCAGGTCGGCGAGGGCGAACCAGTCCAGGCCCGCGGTCTTCCCGTCCTCGGCGCGACGTGGCTCGCCGGCCCAGCGTCGGCAGGTGAAGAAGAAGTCGACGCGTTCGTCGACCGGGTTCCCGTTGCGCTGGGTGCGGTGCACCGCGGTCAGCGGGACGAGGTCGGCGGGATCGACGGTGACGCCGAGCTCCTCGTGGGCCTCGCGCACCGCGGCGGCCGCCGCGTCCTCGCCCGCCTCGACGTGCCCGGCCGCGGCGGCGGCCCAGTGGCCGTCCATGAACCCGGTGCCCGCACGCAGCTGGAGCAGCACCTCGGTGCGTTCACCGGTGCCGCGCAGCAGCAGGACGTAGGACGCCGGGACGACCCGGTAGCGCTCGCTCACGCCGTCGACCCTAGGGCGCGTCTCCCCATCCGCCACCGTCGCTCCCGGCGCCCACGCCGCCGTTCGCCGACGGCAACACCGGGGTAACCCGTCGGTCCTACCGTCGGCGGATGGCGGCCCCCACCTCGCGCCCGGCACCGGTCGGCGACCGGCTCGGCGTCGTGCCGCCCCGGGACTCGGAGCTGCGGTTCCGCACCGTGCACGGCTACCGGCGGGCGTTCCGGGTGGCCGGCTCCGGGCCTGCGGTCGTGCTCGTGCACGGCATCGGCGACAGCTCGGCGACGTGGGAGGCGGTGTTCCCCGCACTGGCCCGGCGGCATCTGGTGATCGCCCCGGACCTGCTCGGACACGGGCACTCGGACAAGCCGCGCGCCGACTACTCCGTCGCCGCCTACGCCAACGGGGTCCGCGACCTGCTCGGAGTCCTCGGGGTGCCCCGCGCGACGCTGGTGGGGCACTCGCTCGGCGGCGGCGTCGCCATGCAGTTCGCCTACCAGTACCCCGAACGCACCGAGCGTCTCGTGCTGGTCGGCACCGGCGGGGCGGGGCCGGAGGTCACGCCGCTGCTGCGCGCGGTGAGCCTGCCCGGCGCGCACGCGGTGCTGGCGGCCTCGCAGCTGCCGCTGCTGCGGTGGCAGCTCGGGTGGGCCCTGGACGCACTGCGCCTGGTCGGGGCCGACCTCGGCCGCGACGCCGCCGACCTGCTCCGGCTGGTCGACGCGCTGCCCGACGCGACGTCGCGGACGGCGTTCATCCGGACGCTGCGCGCCGTCGTCGACTGGCGCGGGCAGGTGGTGACCATGCTCGATCGCTGCTACCTGACCCGCGGGATGCCGACCATGGTGGTGTGGGGCGCCCGGGACGCCGTCGTGCCGCTTGCGCACGCCCGCACCGCGCACGCCGCGATGCCGGGCAGCAGGCTGGAGGTCTTCGACGACGCCGGGCACTTCCCGCACCACAGCGACCCGGCCCGGTTCGTCGGGGTGCTGGAGGAGTTCCTGGGGTCCACCGACCCGGCGCGGTGGAGCCCGGAGCAATGGCGTCAGCTGCTGCGCTGCCCCGCTCCCCCGCCCGCCGGCGTCGCCGGGGCGCGGCCGGGACCGGTGTCGGCGACCTGACCCGGGCCCGGGGTCAGAAGACGAACCCCAGCCAGGTGCCGGCACAGCCGTGGCAGGCGCCGTGCGTCGTCGCGGCGCGGTGCACCGGGCGCAGGCAGATCACGCAGTGGGTGAGCCGGCGCCGGGCCCGGCGCAGCAGACCGTCGCGCACCTGGCGGACGGCGAGCCCGGCGTCGCCGTCCGGGTCGTCGCAGCCGGGCAGGACGGGCACCTCCACCGCGTCCGCCGGGTCCAGCACCGGGAGGTGGCCGTCCCATCGTGGTTCCGGGCGGGCCAGCAGCACCGGACCCGCCGGGGCGAACCCGAGCATCAGCTGCGGCGGCTCCCCGGCGACGAACCAGGCCACCGGTTCCGCCGTCGCGCCGGGCGGGAGGAGCCCCGCCGAGCGCAGGTCGGCGTCGGTCCAGCCGCCGCGACGCAGGTCGGCCGGGGTCAGCCCGAAGTGCCGCAGCCCGTCTGCGGGCAGGTCGAGCTCGCGCAGCTCCGCCGGGGACGGGACGCCGACATAGACGGTCCCGCGCTCCCCCGCCGGCTCCGCGACGGGCCCGGTGTCGTGGCCGTCCGCGGCGCGCCACGGGGCGGCGACGAGTACGGCGAGCACCCGCGGGTCGACGCGGAGGCGCCCGGCCACCTCCGCGGTGCGGTCCTCGGTCACGTGGTCCCCGATCCCTGCCTCCACCACACGCGCCGGGGCGGCTCCGGTGTCGGAGCCGCCCCGGTGTGGTGCGGTGTCGCTCAGCTGCAGCCGCTGGTGGAGCCGCAGCCCTCGCAGAGGTAGCAGGACCCGGCGGGGCGCATCTTCGTCCCGCAGGTCATGCACAGCGGAGCGTCGGCGGCCTTGCCCAGACGCAGCTCGAGCAGCTCGGTGGAGCTGCCGACCTCGACCGGCGCCGGATCGACACCGGTCTCCTTGCGCTCCTCGGTCGTCGGCACGGAGGAGCGGAACTCCTCCATGTCGAGCTTCTCGCCGGTGCCGTAGTCGTTCTCGACCTGGGCGGACCGCTCGTCGGAGGAGAAGATGCCCAGCTGGGCGCGCTTCTCGTACGGCAGGTGGTCCAGCGCCAGACGGCGGAACAGGTAGTCCAGCACCGAGGTCGCGATCCGCACGTCCGGGTCGTCGGTCATCCCGGCAGGCTCGAAGCGCAGGTTGGAGAACTTCGAGACGTAGAACTCCAGCGGGATGCCGTACTGCAGACCCACCGAGATCGACATCGAGAAGGCGTCCATCACGCCGGCCAGGGTCGAGCCCTGCTTGCCGAGCTTGACGAAGATCTCGCCGAGGCCGTCGTCGGGGTAGCTGCCGGCGGTGAGGTAGCCCTCGGCGCCACCGACGGTGAACGACACGGTCTCGCTGGGCCGCTTCTTCGGCAGACGCTTGCGGACCGGTCGCTGCTCGACGACGACGTGCTTCTCCGGTTCGGCGTCGGCCTTCGTGTCGCCGCCCTTGCCCGCGGACAGCGGCTGGCCGACCTTGCAGTTGTCGCGGTAGATCGCCAGGGCCTTGAGGCCGAGGCGCCACCCCTCGAGGTAGATCCGCTCGACGTCCTCGACGCTGGCCCGCTCGGGCATGTTGACCGTCTTGGAGATGGCGCCGGACAGGAACGGCTGCGCGGCGGCCATCATGCGGACGTGGCCCATCGGGGCGATCGTCCGGTCGCCCATGGCGCAGTCGAACACCTCGTAGTGCTCGGGCTTCATGCCCGGGGCGTCGACCACGTGGCCGTGCTCGGCGACGTACTCGACGATCGCCTCGGCCTGCTCGGCCTGGTAGCCGAGGTTGTCCAGGGCGCGGCGCACCGACTGGTTGACGATCTGCATGGAGCCGCCGCCGACCAGCTTCTTGAACTTGACCAGCGCCAGGTCCGGCTCGATGCCGGTGGTGTCGCAGTCCATCATCAGGCCGATCGTGCCGGTCGGGGCCAGCACGGACGCCTGCGCGTTGCGCCAGCCGTTGACCTGCCCGATGTCCTGGCACTGCTTCCAGACCTCGGTGGCGAGCTTCTGCACCGGGGTGCTGGAGGCGAAGGTGCGGATGCGGTCGTTCTCCGCGGCGTGCTTGCGGATGACGCGCTGGTGGGACTCGGCGTTGCGGGCGTAGCCCTCGTACGGGCCGACGACACCGGCGAGCTCGGCGGAGCGCTTGTAGGCGGCACCGGTCATCAGCGAGGTGATGGACCCGGCGAGCGCGCGGCCGCCCTCGGAGTCGTAGGCGTGGCCGGTCGCCATGAGCAGCGCGCCGAGGTTGGCGTAGCCGATGCCCAGCTGGCGGAACCTGCGCGTGGTGTCGGCGATCGGCTCGGTCGGGAAGTCCGCGAAGCAGATCGAGATGTCCATCGCGGTGATGATCAGCTCGACTGCCTTGGCGAAGGTCCGGGCGTCGAACCGGTCGTCGGAGTCGAGGAACTTCAGCAGGTTCAGCGACGCCAGGTTGCAGCTGGAGTTGTCCAGGTGCATGTACTCCGAGCACGGGTTCGACGCGCTGATGCGCCCCGACTCCGGAGTGGTGTGCCAGTCGTTGATCGTGCCGTCGTACTGGATGCCGGGGTCGGCGCAGTTCCAGGCCGCCTCGGCGATGCCGCGGAACAACTTGCGGGCGTCGACGCGCTCGATGACCTCACCGGTCATGCGGGCACGCAGACCGAAGTCGGTGCCCCCCTCGACGGCGCGCATGAACTCGTCGGTGACGCGGACGGAGTTGTTGGCGTTCTGGTACTGCACCGAGGTGATGTCGGAGCCGCCCAGGTCCATGTCGAAGCCGGCGTCGCGCAGGACGCGGACCTTGGCCTCCTCCTTGGCCTTGGTCTCGACGAACTCCTCGATGTCGGGGTGGTCGACGTCGAGGACGACCATCTTCGCCGCGCGCCGCGTGGCGCCGCCGGACTTGATGGTGCCCGCGGAGGCGTCGGCACCGCGCATGAACGAGACCGGGCCCGAGGCGGTGCCGCCGGAGGACAGCAACTCCTTCGACGAGCGGATGCGCGAGAGGTTCAGGCCGGCACCGGAGCCGCCCTTGAAGATCAGGCCCTCCTCGCGGTACCAGTTCAGGATCGACTCCATGGTGTCGTCGACCGAGAGGATGAAGCAGGCGCTGACCTGCTGCGGGCTGGCGGTCCCGACGTTGAACCACACCGGTGAGTTGAAGCTGAACACCTGGTGGATCAGCATCCAGGTCAGCTCGTGGTCGAAGATCTCGGCGTCGCCGTCGGTGGCGAAGTAGCCGTGCTCGAGACCGGCCCGCTTGTAGGTGCCGACGACCCGCTCGACGAGCTGCTTGAGGCTGGACTCGCGGGTGTCCGAGCCCACCGCGCCGCGGAAGTACTTGCTGGTGACGATGTTGGTGGCGTTGACCGACCAGCTGCGCGGGAACTCGACGCCGCGCTGCTCGAAGTTGACGGTGCCGTCGCGCCAGTTCGTCATGACGACGTCGCGGCGCTCCCACTCCACCTCCTCGTAGGGGTGGACCCCTTCGGTGGTGAAGACACGCTGCACGGTCAGGCCGGGCGCGCGCTTGGCACCGGTCTTCCCGCGGCCACGCGACGGCTTGGCCGCCGCGCTGTCACCGGTGTCTGTCGTCGGGCCCCCGACGGTCTCGGTCATGAACTGCCTCCGCACATCCGACGCTTCTCCGCCCGCACGCTGGGGTGCGCGGACGGCTCTCTTCCCGGTACGACCGGCGACGACGACGCGCCGCTCAGCCGCCCGGGTGGTGACCGGCCTCGTCGTCGGCTGCTTCCCCGGCAGCCGCCGAACGCAGGTCGGCGATCTCCTTCTCGAAGTCCTCGATGGAGGAGAAGGACCGATAGACACTCGCGAACCGCAGGTACGCGACCTCGTCGAGCTCACGCAGCGGCCCGAGGATCGCCAGCCCGACCTCGTGGCTGGGAAGCTCCGCCGCCCCGCGCGCCCGCACCGTCTCCTCGACCCGGTGAGCGAGCTGTTGCAGGTCGTCCTCGTCGACCGGCCGGCCCTGGCACGCCCGCCGAACCCCGCCGACGACCTTCTGCCGGCTGAAGGGCTCGGTCACCCCGCTGCGCTTGACGACGGCGAGCACGGCCTCCTCGACCGTGGTGAACCGTCGTCCGCACGAGGTGCAGGACCGGCGCCGGCGGGTACAGGTCCCGTCGTCGGCGGTCCGGGAGTCGATCACGCGGGAGTCCGGGTGTCGGCAGAACGGGCAGCGCATGGACGCTCACACCCCTCTTCCGTGACGTTCCGGAAACTCTCCGCAGCAATCTGTCCCCCCAAGCTGTGGCGGAACGACACCAATGTAACCCCTACATCTAGGGGTACGCCATCCCGGGCCCGGTGCCACGCCGAGCTTCGCCCGATCGGGATCCGAGCCTCGCACACCACGTTCCGCGACCGGTCCGTCGCCGACGATCATGCAGCGGGGCATCGGCGCTGGTGGCGCGGAGAAACGTCGCGGGCAGCGCCGCCCGTCGCGCCGGAGGGACCGCGACCGGCGGCCACCCGATGCGGGGACACGCCCTGCGGACGCGCCCGGCGGCACGTCGCCGACTCCCCCGGCGACATCCCGGCGACCACGTCCGACACCCGCGCACCACCCCCGTGCACGCCGTCACCCGATGCGCCGCCGACACCGCGTCCGGCGCTCCGCACCGTCACCACCTCGGGCCGCCCGCAGCGCACAACCGTGCGC
>NZ_WWFY01000139.1:0-11503 GCF_009864975.1 Pseudonocardia sp. SID8383 | reverse complement strand
GTCGGGGCCGAGGCCGAGCGCGGCGGCGAGGCGGACGGCGTTCAGCTCGGTGCCGACCGACGGGGCGCCGCCCCACACCCGGGCGCCGGTGTCGTCGACCCGCACGGGCAGCAGCCCGGCCCCGCACTCCTGCACGCGGTCGCCCTCGCCGATGACGCCGTCGCGGGCCAGCACCCAGGCCGTGCCGACGCTGGGGTGCCCGGCGAAGGGCAGCTCGGCGAGCGGGGTGAAGATCCGCACCCGGTAGTCGGCGCCGCTCTCGCCGTCGCCGGTCGGGGCCAGCGGGAACGTCGTCTCCGACAGGTTGAACTCCCGCGCGATCGCCTGCATCCGGGCCGTGGACAGCGCCTCGGCGCCGTGCACGACGGCCAGCGGGTTACCGGCGTACGGACGGTCGGTGAACACGTCGACGATGTCGTAGCGGAGGGGTTCGGGGCCCTGGCCGGGATCGTGCTGCGGCTCGTTCACGGCGGGCGAGCCTAGTCACACGTCCGGGGCGGTCGCGGTACCGCCGGGGGTTCTAGTCTCGGCGCCATGGCCTCGGTACGGGTGTTCGTCGCGCGGATGGCCGGCCTGGCCGTCTACGGCCCGGACGGTGAGCGGATCGGCAAGGTCCGCGACGTCGTGGTGTCACTGCGCGTGGACAGTCATCCACCGCGGGTGCTGGGCCTGGTCGTGGACCTGTCCGCACGCCGCAGCATCTTCGTGCCGATGCTGCGGGTCGCCGACATCGCGCCGACCGCGGTGACGCTGGCCAGCGGCTCGGTGAACCTGCGCTCGTTCGACCAGCGCCCCAACGAGACCCTCGTGCTCGGGCAGCTACTGAACTCCCCCGCGACGGTGCGCGAGGCCGGGACCGAGGGCTCGGTCGTCGACGTCGCGGTCGAGCCGAGCCGGACCCGGGACTGGGTGATCACCAAGGTGGCGCTGCGGTTCCGGCGGACGCGGCTGGCGCGCAGGCCGCGGGTCGAGGTGTACGGCTGGGAGGCCGTGTCCGGGCTCGACGTCGCCGCCGCGCAGGGCGCGGACCGGCTGCTCGCGGTGTTCGACTCGATGCGCCCGGCCGACGTCGCCGCGGCGCTGTCGCGGCTGCCCGACGACCGGCAGCGCCACGTCGTCGACGCCCTGGACGACGAGCGGCTCGCCGACGTGTTCGAGGAGCTGTCCGAGTCCGATCAGCGCGAGCTGCTCGGCTACCTCGACGACGACCGTGCCGCCGATGTGCTGGAGGCGATGAGCCCGGACGACGCGGCGGACCTGCTCGGCGAGCTCGACGACGACGAGGCGGGCCGGCTGCTGGAACTCATGGAGCCCGACGAGTCCGAGCCCGTGCGCCGCCTGCTGCGCTACGAGTGGGACACCGCGGGCGGCCTGATGACCCCGGAGCCGATCACGCTGGGGCCGGACGTGACCGTCGCCGAGGCACTCGCCCGGGTGCGCAACCCGGAGGTGCCCCCGGCGCTGGCGTCGATGGTGTTCGTCGTCCGCCCGCCGACCGCGACCCCGACCGGGCGCTACCTGGGCTGTGTGCACGCCCAGCAGCTGCTGCGGGCGGCACCGTTCGAGCTGGTCGCGGGCATGGTCGACGCCGACCTGCCGCAGCTGGGGCCCGAGGCCGGGCTCGGCGAGGTGACCCGCTACTTCGCCAGCTACAACCTGGTGGCGGGCCCGGTCGTCGACGCCGAGCACCACCTGCTGGGCGCGGTCACCGTCGACGACGTGCTGGACCACCTGCTGCCGCAGGGCTGGCGCGACCGCGACCTCGCCCCGGGCGAGGTGCACGGCGGCGCGGTGCGGGCCGCGAACGGCGCCGGCGACCGTACGCACGACGGGGAGGTGCACGGTGCCTGAGTCCGGGATCGGACGGCGGCTGGACCAGCCGCGCGTCGGGCGTCGGCGGTTCGAGGTGGACCCGGACGGCTTCGCCCGCTTCTCCGAGCGGATCGCCCGGTTCCTCGGGACGGGCCGCTTCCTCGCGATCCAGTCGGTGATCGTCGTCGTGTGGATCGCGCTGAACCTGGTCGCCTGGTCGATCCAGTGGGACCCGTACCCGTTCATCCTGCTCAACCTGGCGTTCTCCACCCAGGCCGCGTACGCCGCACCGCTGATCCTGCTGGCCCAGAACCGGCAGGACGACCGGGACCGGATCGCGCTGGACGAGGACCGGCGGCGCGCCGAGCGGACGAAGGCCGACACCGAGTTCCTCGCCCGGGAGCTGGCGGCGCTGCGCCTGGCCGTCGGGGAGACCGCGAGCCGGGACTACCTGCGCGGCGAGCTGGAGAAGCTGGGTGACCGGCTCGACGACGCCGTGGCCCGCAGCCGCGGCGAGGAGCTCCCGGTCGAGCCGGGTGCCCGGAAGAAGATGCGTAAGAAGGAACGCTGATCGCTCAGGAGCGGTCGGGGACCAGGCGGCGCATGATGCGCTCGAGCGCCGCGAGGTCGTCGGCGTCGAGCCGCTCCACGAAGTGCGCGCGGACCCCGCGCAGATGGGTGAGCGCGGCGGTGCGCAGGCGGTCGTAGCCGGTGTCGGTGAGCCGGGCGGTGACCCCGCGGCCGTCGTCGGCGACCTTGGCCCGGGCGACGAGCCCGACCCGTTCCAGCCGGTCGACGAGCCGGGTGACCCCGGAGCGGGAGAGCAGCACGGCGTCGGCCAGCTCGGTCATCCGCAGCCGGTGGTCGGGCGCCTCGGACAGCTGGACCAGCACGTCGTAGGCGGCCAGGGACAGCTGCTGCTCGCCCTCCAGCTCGGTCTCGAGCTGTTTGGTGATGCCCGCGTGCGCGCGCAGGAAGCTGCGCCACGACGCGAGCTCGGCCGGGGTCGGGACCACGCGGCGGCGCGCCGGGTGCTCGCGCGTCGGGGCGCCGCTCGTGTCGTCCATCGCAGGGATGCTAGAGACACCCGCACCACCTCGTCAGCGCGGACGTGCCGCGCGACACCGCCGGTGACCCGGAGACCTCGGAACCACCCACGTAGCATGGGGTGACGCGAGAGGAAAGAGGTCGTAGGAGCCCATGTCCGTCACCGGCAGCACCAGCACCGTCGTCGAGGCCGTGCGCGCAGCCCTCGGCACCGTCGAGGACCCGGAGATCCACAAGCCGATCACCGAGCTGGGGATGGTCAAGAGCGTCGACGTCTCCGCCGACGGCCTCGCCCACGTCGGGGTCTACCTGACCGTCGCGGGCTGCCCGATGCGCGAGACGATCACCTCTCGCGTCACCGAGGCGGTCTCGAAGGTCCCCGGCGTCGAGCGGGTCGAGGTCGAGCTCGACGTGATGAGCGACGAGCAGCGCACCGAGCTGCGCCGTTCGCTGCGCGGCGACGCCGACGAGCCCGTCATCCCCTTCGCCCAGCCCGGCTCGCTGACCCGCGTGTTCTGTGTGGCGTCCGGCAAGGGCGGCGTCGGCAAGTCCTCGGTCACCGTCAACCTGGCCGCGGCCATGGCCCGGCGCGGGATGAAGGTCGGCGTGGTCGACGCCGACATCTACGGCCACTCGGTCCCGCGCATGATCGGTGCCGCGGACCGGCCCACCAAGATCGAGAACATGATCATGCCGCCGCAGTCGCACGGCGTGAAGGTCATCTCGATCGGCATGTTCACCGACGGCAACACCCCGGTCGTCTGGCGTGGCCCGATGCTGCACCGCGCGCTGCAGCAGTTCCTCGCCGACGTGTTCTGGGGCGACCTGGACGTGCTGCTGCTCGACCTGCCCCCGGGTACCGGCGACGTCGCCATCTCCACCGCCCAGCTCGTGCCGAACGCCGAGCTGCTGGTCGTGACCACCCCGCAGCAGGCCGCCGCCGAGGTCGCCGAGCGGGCCGGGTCGATCTCCACCCAGACCCGCCAGCGCCTGGCCGGGGTCGTGGAGAACATGTCCTGGATGGAGATGCCCGACGGCTCGCGCAACGAGATCTTCGGCTCCGGTGGCGGGCAGATCGTCGCGGACTCGCTGAGCCGCACGGTCGGCACCACGGTGCCGCTGCTGGGCCAGATCCCGCTCGACGTCGCGCTGCGCGAGGGCGGCGACGCCGGCACCCCGATCGTGCTCGGCAAGCCCGAGTCGGCCGCGGCGCAGGCCCTCGACGCCATCGCGGAGAAGCTGACCGTGAAGGCCCGCGGTCTGGCCGGGATGAGCCTGAACATCTCTCCCGTCGGGCGCTGACCCGCACCTCCGACGACGAGGCCCCGCACACCGGCAGGTGTGCGGGGCCTCGTCCGTTCCCCCGGGGGCGGGTCTCAGGACAGCGCGTCGTTCAGCGCCTTGGTCCAGAGCGCCAGGCCCTCGTCGACCTGCTCGGCGGTCACGACGAGCGCCGGGATCATCCGGACGACGTTGCCGTAGACACCGCAGGTCAGCAGGAGCAGGCCCTGCGCGGCGGCCGCGGCGTGCACCTTGGCTGCGGTGGCGCCGTCGGGCTTGCCGTCGGCGTCGACGAACTCGATGCCGACCATCAGCCCCCGTCCGCGGACGTCGCCGATGGCGGCGATGCCCTGCGCGGCGTCCCGGACGCCGGCCAGGAGCTTCTCGCCCTGCACGCGGGCGTTCTCGACGAGGCCCTCGCCCTGTACGACCTCGAGCGTGGCGAGCGCGGCGGCACAGGCGACGGCGTTGCCGCCGTAGGTGCCGCCCTGCGAGCCGGGCCACGCCTTCTCCATGAGGGCCCTCGGCGCGGCGATGGCCGAGAGCGGGAAGCCGGACGCGAGCCCCTTGGCGGTGACGATGATGTCCGGGGTGAGGCCCTCGGCGTGCTGGTGGCCCCAGAACTTCCCGGTGCGGCCGTAGCCGGTCTGGACCTCGTCGGCGATCAGCAGGATGCCGTGCCGGTCGGCGCGCTCGCGCAGGCCGTGCAGGAACGCGGGCGGGGTCGGGACGTAGCCGCCCTCGCCCAGCACCGGCTCGACGATGAACGCGGCGACGTCGGACGCCGGCGCGGTGCTCGCCAGCTGCCGGTCGAGCTCGGACAGGGCGAACGCGACGGCCTGCTCCTCGGACCAGCCGTAGCGGTAGGCGTAGGGGAAGGGCGCGAACGCGACCCCGCCCATCATCGGGGCGATCCCGGCCCGGATCTTCGCCCCGGAGGTGGTGAGCGCCGCGGCACCCATGGTGCGGCCGTGGAAGCCGCCGTCGAACGCGATGATCAGCTGCCGGCCGGTGGCCTGGCGGGCCAGCCGCACCGACGCCTCGACGGCCTCGGAGCCGGAGTTGGTGAAGAACACCGAGTCGATGCCCTCGGGCAGCACGTCGCCCATCCGCTCGACCAGCGTCAGCAACGGCTGGTGCATCACGGTCGTGTACTGGCCGTGGATCAGCGTGGCCACCTGCTCCTGTGCGGCCGCGACGACCGTCGGGTGGCAGTGCCCGGTGGAGGTGACACCGATGCCGGCGGTGAAGTCGAGGTGGCGGCGCCCGTCGGTGTCGTACAGGTAGACGCCCTCACCGCGGGCGGCCTGGACCGGGGTGGCCTGCTTGAGCAGCGGGGACAGCTGTGCCATGGGTTCGCAGCTCCTGATGCGTCGAGGGTGGTGCGTCTCGGGTTGTCGAGTTGTCGACAATCCCAGGGAAGCACGGCCGGGTGGGTCCGGGCAAGGGTCGGTCGGGCCCGCCTTTGCTCTGCTCACAGATACGCAGCACGCGCCCGGAGTGCCCTGGCGCAGCGGCCCCGGACGGGCCCGCGTTGCCGGGCGGACAGCCCTCGGCGGCGTCGAGATGCAGCTCAGCGGGAGTTGTCGATCTCCACCGCCCGCTGGGCTGCATCTCGGCGCACGCGCGACGCGGGTGGCCGGCCCGCCGTGCGGCCGCCCAGCGCCCGCGCGGGGCCGTTGCTGCGTATCGGTGAGCAGAGCAAAGGGACGAGCGAAAAGCCCCCCATCCCGGACGTGGCGACGAGGAAGGTCCTGGTCAGGTCAGTAGCGCGGCGATCACCAGCAGCACCGGGACGGCGACGACGGTCGAGGCCAGTGCCACGTCGCGGGCCAGCGGGACGGCGCGGTCGTAGCGCACGGCGTAACCGAACACGTTCTGCGCGGTGGGCAGGGCGGCCAGTACCACCGCGGCGAGCAGCGCCGGGCCGGTCAGGCCGAGCACGCCCGCGGCGAAGGCCCAGGCGATCAGCGGGTGCAGCACGTTCTTGATCAGGACGGCGGTCCACACCGAGCCCGCGGTCTCCCCCGCCCCGGGGCGGCGGGCGCCGTGCAGGGAGATGCCGAACGCGAGCAGCATGGCGGGCACCGCGAGGTCGGCGAGCAGCTCGACCGGGGCGGTCACCGGCTCCGGCAGCACGACGCCCGTCGCGGAGACGGTCAGCCCGGCGGCGGTGGCGATCGCGATCGGGTTGCGCAGCGGGGCGAGGGCGACCCGGCCCCACCCGGGGCGTTCGCCGCGGCCGTCGCCGGGCAGGACGTCCATCAGGGTCGTGAACAGCGGGGTCAGGATCGCGAGCTGGAACAGCAGCACCGGGGCGACGGCGGCGGAGTCGCCGAGCACGTAGGCCGCAATCGGGATACCGAGATTGCCCGCGTTGACGTAGCCGGACGCCATCGACCCGACGACGACCTCGCCTGCCGGGCGGCGGCGCAGCAGCGCGACGGGCACGAACAGCAGGCAGGCCAGGGTGCTGGTCAGCGCGGTGACGACCAGCCCCGAGGACAGGACGGCGCCGACGTCCGAACGGCTGAGCGTGGTGAACAGCAGCGCGGGTGTCGCGACGAAGAAGGCGGTGCGGGCGAGGACCTTCGAGCCCTGGTCTCCGAGCAGGCCTCCGCGGCCGAGGACGTACCCGACGACCACGACGACGCCGATGACCAGGAAACCTTCGAGGACGCCCACCACGTGCCGACATGTTACGTATGCGAACTAGTCCCCGGGGTGTCCGGCGGTTCGGTTCACAGGCGTTCAGGCCGCCCCGGGCATCGCGGCGAGGATGCGGGTGACGGCGTCGTCCATGTGGGCGGCCAGCCGGTCCAGCAGCAGCTCGGTGCGGCCGTCGCGCAGGGCATCGCGCAGCCGTTCGTGCTCGGCGAGCAGCGCCCGGGCGGGCGGGGCGGTCTGCTGGAACGCGGCGAGACACATCCGGGTCTCGACGAGCAGACCCTCGGTCATCCGGCGCAGCCGCGGGCTCCCCGACGCGGCGACGAGCGCGGCGTGGAAGTCGTGGTCGGCGTCGGCGAGGGCCACGGCGTCGCCCGCCTCGGCCGCGGCGGCCATCACCCCGAGCGGGATCTCCAGCGCGACGACGGCCGCCGCGCGGTCACCCTCCAGCACCTTGAGCGCCGCGGCCCGCTCCACCGCGGTGCGGGCCAGGTAGACGTCACGGACGTCGTCGGGACCGAGCTCGCGCACGAACAGGCCGCGGTGGCGTTCGCTGCGCAGCAACCCCTCGGCGACGAGGCGCTGCATCGCCTCGCGCAGCGGGCCGCGGCTCACCCCCAGCCGGTTCGCGAGGTCCACCTCGCCGAGCTGGGTGCCCGGCGCGAACGTGCCGCGCATGATCGCCGCACGGATCCGGTCGGCGACGATCTCCGCGGTGGAGCGCCGGCTCACCGGCTCGAGCTCCGAGACGTCCAGGCCCACGAGTCACCCTCTCCGGAACAGTGTCCCCAGGCCGGGACGGTCGACGTCGGCCCCGGCCACACGCAGGCCCTGCCAGATGCTCACCTGGTTCGCTGTCAGCACCGGCCTGCCCACGCGTGCGTCCAGCGCGTCGAGCACATCCACGGTGTGCAGCGCGGTGTCGGGCAGCAGCACCGCGTCGGCGCCGGGCGCGTCCGAGGCCACCGCGGCGGCGAACTCCAGCACGGTCTCCGGCGGCAACGTCCCGACCTCGGCGGCGGTGATGATGTCGCGGGCGGACAGCGTGTGCACGGAGATGTCGTGGTGGGTCAGGAAGTGCACGAAGGCGCCGGCGACGTCCGGCGGATAGGTCGCCCCGACCGCCACCGAGCGGATCCCGAGCCGCCGGCAGGCGTCGACGAAGGCGAACGACGTGCTCGACGTCGGCACCCCCGACACCCGTTCCAGCGCCGCGACCTGCCGGGCGGCGCCCTCGGGACCGAAGATGAACGACCCCGAGGTGCAGGCCCAGACGATCGCGTCCAGCGGGCCCGCCTCCGCGGCGACCCGGCGCGCGCCGTCGGCGAGGACCTCGTCGCCGCCGATGGCGAGCAGCGCGTCCTCGCGGTGGGCGTCCTCGGGCATCTCGGTGTGGACGAGGGCGAGCCGACTGCCGTCGGTCAGCAGCTTCTCGGCGCGCGGGTAGTCGTCCTCGGCGGAGAAGCCCGGGTAGAGGAATCCGACCGTGCTCATGTTGTCGACAATCCTACAGAGACCGGGGTCATCGCAAGGGTCACGACGCCCGCGAGTAGACCAGCCGCTCCCCCACACTGCCCGCGCGCCACACGTCGTGGCAGGCGGTCGCCATCCCCTCGAGCCCGTCGACGATGGTGGCGAACACGTTGCCCGGCACCCAGCCGACATCCCCGTTGAGCAGCAGGTTGTTGCGCCCGTAGAAGATCGCGAGGTCGATCCCGCCCTCGGCGGCGTCGATGCCCTGGTCGTCCTTGAACGCGCTGTCGAGCATCCCGCCGTGGAAGTCGAAGTAACAGACGTCGCCCGGGATGGGCGTGACCGTCGGGTTCTCCTGCCCGATCCGCGGGCCGAACCGCGGGACGATCGTGTAGACCTCGTTGCGGGCGTACTTGGCGTGCTGCGCGTCGCCACCCTGCGGGCCGTCGGCCAGCGCCTCCCAGACCGCCGCGGCGGTGCGCGGCGCCTCGGCCTCCAGCAGCCTCGCGGTGCACGCGACGCCACGCTTCGCGAGCTCGATCCTGATCAGCTTCGTCATCCGATCCCCCTGTCCGATACGCGGATTGTTGACAATCGTAGGTGCGCTTCCTAGCGTGTCAACGCCGCCCGACCTCCCTACCGACAGGATCTCCCGTTGCCGGTTTCCGCTGGTCAGGACCCCATCACCGTCGCCGTGCTGCACGGCGGGGAGGCCCCGCCCGGGCTCGAGCGGCACGCCGGTGACGCACGTCTCCGCTTCGCCGCCGACGCCGGCGAGCTCGCCGCCGTACTGCCCGGCAGCGACGTGCTGCTCACCTGGGACTTCACCTCCGACGCCGTCAAGGACGTCTGGGAGGCCACCGACACCGCGGCGCTGCGCTGGGTGCACACCGCCAGCGCCGGCGTCGACCGGGTCGCGTTCCCCGCCCTGCTCGCCTCGGGTGCGACGCTGACGAACTCGCGCGGGGTGTTCGACCGCCCGATCGCCGAGTTCGTGCTCGGCGCGGTGATCGCGTTCGCCAAGGACACCGCCCGCTCGCTCGCGCTGCAGCGGGAGCGGACCTGGCGCCACCGCGAGACCGAGACCGTCGCCGGGAAGGTCGCGACGGTCGTCGGGAGCGGGCCGATCGGACGCGCCGTCGCCGACCTGCTGGGCGCGGTCGGGATGCGGGTGCGACTGGTCGGCCGGCGCGCCGCGGACGGCGTGCACGCCTTCGACGAGCTGCCCGGCCTGCTGCCCGACACCGACCACCTGGTGCTCGCCGCCCCGCTGACCGAGGCGACCCGCGGGATGCTGCACGCCGGGACGATCGCCCTGCTGCCCGAGCGGGCGCGGGTCGTCAACGTCGGCCGGGGCGCGCTCGTCGTGCAGGACGACCTGACCGACGCGCTCGCGACCGGGCGGCTCGCCGGCGCCGCCCTGGACGTGTTCGAGGCCGAGCCGCTGCCCGCGACCTCGCCGCTGTGGGCGATGGAGCACGTGCTCCTCTCCCCGCACATGTCCGGTGACGTCGTCGGATGGAAGGACATGCTCGTCGAGCTGTTCGCCGACAACCTCGCGCGCTTCCGGGACGGCCGGGAGCTGCGCAACGTGGTGGACCCCGAACGCGGGTACGTGAGCTCATCCGCAGGAAAGGTGTGACTGCTGTGACGACTGCAGACCTCAGCGCGACCGAGCTGCTGGCGGGCTACCGCAGCGGCGAGATCTCGCCGGTGCAGGCCACCCGCGACGCGCTGGACCGGATCGAGGCGCACGACGGCGCGGTGAACGCATTCTGCCTGGTCGACGCCGACTCGGCGCTGTCGCAGGCGAAGGACTCCGAGGCGCGCTGGCAGGCCGGGGAGCCGGTCGGGCCGCTGGACGGCGTCCCCACCTCGATCAAGGACATGCTCCTGACGATCGGCTGGCCGACCCGCCGCGGCTCGACGACGACGTCCCCGGACGGCCCGTTCGAGGTCGACGGTCCGCCGGTCGCCCGGGTCCGCGCCGCCGGGGCGGTGCTGATCGGGAAGAACACCACCCCCGAGCTGGCCTGGAAGGGCGTGACCGACTCGCCCCTGACGGGGGTCACCACCAACCCGTGGGACCCGACGAGGACGGCCGGCGGCTCGTCCGGCGGATCCGCATCCGCGGTGGGGCTGGGCATGGGCCCCCTGTCGCTGGGCACCGACGCAGGCGGCTCGGTCCGCATCCCGGCCGCGTTCACCGGCACCGTCGCGCACAAGCCGACCTACGGCCGGATCGCCCACTACCCCGGTTCGGCGTTCGGGACGCTCGCCCACGTCGGCCCGATGACCCGCACCGTCGCCGACGCCGCGCTGCTGCACGACGTCGTCGCGCAGCCCGACACCCGCGACCCGTGGGTGTTCGACGTGCCCCGCGAGTCCGCCGTCGAGCGGCTCGCCGGGGGCGCGCAGGGCCTGCGCATCGCGTTCTCCCCCACCCTGGGGTTCGTCGACGTCGACCCGGAGGTGGCGGCGCTGGTCGCCGAGGCGGCCGCGGTGTTCGCCCGTGAGCTCGGCGCGACCGTCGAGAATGCCGACCCCGGTTTCGCCGACCCGATCGAGCCGTTCCACACGCTCTGGTTCGCCGCGGCCGCGAAGTCCCTGGAGCCGGTCGGCGCCGAGGCCAGGAAGGCCATGGATCCGGCGCTGGTGGAGATCGCCGAGCAGGGCGCCGGGGTCTCGGCGCTGGACTACCTGGGCGCGATGGCCGTGCGCAACGAGCTGGGGACGCTGATGGGCGCCTTCCACTCCGAGTACGACCTGCTGCTCACCCCGACACTGCCGATCACCGCGTTCGAGGGCGGCCGGGAGGTCCCCGAGGGCTGGCACGACCCACGCTGGACGTCGTGGACGCCGTTCACGTACCCGTTCAACATGACCCAGCAGCCCGCGACGTCGGTGCCGTGCGGCTTCACCTCCGCCGGCCTGCCGGTGGGGCTGCAGGTCGTCGGGCCGCGGCACGCCGACGCCACGGTGCTGGCCGCCGCGCACGCCTACCAGCAGGCGACGACGCACCACCTGCGCAGGCCCCCGCTGCTGGGCTGACCCCGTCCCGCACGACGCCGGCGCCGCACCCCGGGATCGGGTACGGCGCCGGGGGCGTCGGAACGGGTGGGCTCAGGTGGCGTCCCAGTCGACCGGGGGCTTCTCGCCCGAGGTGAGCGGGGGCTGCGGCTCTCGGACGGGCGGCGGGGTGCTCGCGGCGGCCGCGCCCCCG